>JBATHQ010000142.1:0-6007 GCA_049667005.1 Psychromonas sp. | reverse complement strand
TTTCAGCATCAGATACCTTACCCGCTATTCTATTGGCTGTCTTCGTTGCACATGCTTTATGGTTTGCCGGTATTCATGGGGCTGCGATTGTTGGTGGTATTATGGCACCGTTCTGGTTAGTTAACTTAGGCTTAAACCAGGACGCATTAGCAGCCGGTGTTGATCTGCCTGCCACTTTTATTGAACCATTCTGGAGTTTCTTTATTACACTAGGCGGCTCAGGGGCAACCTTTGCGCTGGTCTTACTCTATATGCGCAGTAAATCGGTTCACCTGAGATCGATTGGTAAGTTATGCATTGTGCCTTCCATCTTTAACATTAATGAGCCGGTTATTTTCGGTAGCCCAATCGTCATGAACCCTATCTTGTTTATCCCGTTTGTTGGGATCCCGATGCTCAATGCCACGATTGCCTATATCGCTGTCAAAACAGAGATGATTGGTCAAGTTATCTCATTGGTACCCTGGACAGCACCAGCGCCTATCGGAGCTGCTTGGGGAGCCGGTTGGCAGATGAGTAATGGTGCACTGGTTATTGGTTTAATCATACTCGATTTAGCTCTCTACTACCCATTCTTCAAAATCTATGAAAAGCAGCTGTTAACTCAGGAAGAAGCTGATGCTGCTGAAGAAGAAAACAGCGCAGCTGCAGCTGGTGAGCTGCAACCTCAAGCAGTCTAATGTAATCGTCATAAAATCATGGGACTCGGCAAAAAGTCGAGTTCCCATGTACTCAAATACAACACAATAATTGTCGGAGAATAAGATTATGACAACGCAAGCAAACGTAGCAGAGATGGAATCTCCTATTCAAGATCTAGAAGAAACCGTGATGGAGCTGATAATCAATGCCGGTGAATCACGCAGCTGTGCGATGCAGGCACTTTATGCCGCAAAAGCGGGTAAATGGGATGAAGTTGATGGCCTACTGGAAGAGTCAACAGCCGCATCCAAACGCGCCCATAAAGTACAAACCGCATTAATTGGCCTGGATGAAGGCAGCGGCAAAGTACCGGTTAATTTAATTATGGTGCATGCTCAGGATCATATTATGACTTCAATGCTGGCAAGAGAGTTAATTGAAGAGCTTATCGCTGTACACCGTAAACTGCAAACTAAAGACTAAGAGAGAAGTAACTGTAATGACAAAGCAATTACCAAAAGATTTCTTATGGGGCGGCGCAGTTGCGGCTCATCAGGTAGAGGGCGGCTGGAATGAAGATGGTAAAGGGATCAGTATCGCCGATGTATTAACAGGTGGCGCTGTCGATAAAGATCGTATTATTACTGACGGTATACTCGATGGTTATGACTACCCTAATCACCTGGCGACCGATTTTTATCACCACTATAAAGAGGATGTTGCACTATTTGCCGAGATGGGCTTTAAGTGTTTCCGTACTTCTATTGCCTGGACGCGCATCTTCCCTAATGGTGATGAAGAAACCCCGAATGAAGCAGGTCTGCAGTTCTACGATGATCTGTTTGATGAATTGTTAAAATACAACATTGAACCGGTTATCACCCTTTCCCATTTTGAAATGCCCTACCACCTCGTAAAAGAGTATGGCGGCTGGAAAAATAGAAAGTTGATTGATTTTTTTGTGAAGTATAGCGAAGTCGTCATGACCCGCTACCAGCATAAAGTAAAATATTGGATGACCTTTAATGAGATCAACAACCAAAAAGATTATCACTATCCCTTATTTGGTTTTTGCTGCTCAGGAGTTCTCTTTGATGAGAGTGAAAAACCGGAAGAGACCATGTATCAAGTGGTACACCATCAATTAGTTGCCAGTGCACAAGTGGTAAAACTTGGACATCAAATTAACCCGAATTTACAAATAGGCTGCATGATCGCATTTGTGCCAATTTATGCTTATTCCTGCAAACCCGATGATATTATGAGTGCCCAGGAAGCGATGCATGACCGATTTCTGTTTGGTGATGTGCATATGCGTGGTGAATACCCAAATTACGCTCTTAATGAGTGGCAGCGTAAAGGTTACCAAATTCACATGGAGCCTGAAGATACACAGATATTAAAAGAAGGCTGTGCGGATTACGTTGGTTTCAGTTATTACATGTCCAATGCGGTGCAGGCAGAAAAATCGAAAGCAAGTAAAGGTAATAACGGTTTTGCAGGCAGCGTGCCGAACCCTCACGTTAAGGCTTCAGATTGGGGATGGCAGATTGATCCGGTCGGCTTACGCTACTCGCTGAATGTTTTATATGAGCGTTATCAAAAACCGCTGTTCATTGTTGAAAATGGCTTTGGTGCCATCGATCAAATGCAGGAAAATGGTGAAGTCAATGATGATTACCGTATTGCCTACCTGAAAAATCATATTGAAGAGATGAAAAAAGCGGTCATTGATGATGGCGTTGACTTGATGGGCTATACCCCCTGGGGATGTCTGGACTGTGTTTCTTTTGGCACGGGTGAATACCGTAAACGTTATGGTTTTATTTATGTCGATAAAAATGATGATGGCACCGGCACCATGCAGCGCAGCCGTAAAAAAAGCTTTGCCTGGTATCAGCAAGTCATTCAGAGCAATGGTGAGGTTTTATAATCACGGTTTAAAAACTGCAAGGATTTTATACCCATTCGGCTCCATTTATTGAATAGGGTCAGCGCTCGATTTGTCGGATTTTCATATTGAACTAGATTGGGTATCGATCATCCTAACGAGTCCTAACCCAGTTTCTTATTACAGAGCGGATACTTGCTCTGTGTTATTTATTTTACATGCTTGTGCAGTTGTCTCAGGTAATAACAAATTTATAGCGGAATTATTATTTTTTGCTTGAATCAATTGGGGCGCGGAGCGAATTGAACGGCCGTTTAACTCGTTCCACGCCCCAAAAGCAGTCAAATATTAGCTTTTAGACAAAGAATAACTAAACAAATAAGTTGTTACTCTTAACCTGGGTTATCTGCATAAGCATATTATTTTATTATCACTGCGCGCTTTATTCTTAGTTCAGAGGACTTTTTTGTCGAGTGTTCAGTAACTTCAAATTAATCATTCACTCAATGAAAAAATTAAGGAAACAACATGCATTTTAAAGATGATTTTTTATGGGGAAGTGCTTCAGCGGCTTACCAAATCGAAGGCGGAGCAAGCCAAGACGGTAAAGGCCCTTCTATTTGGGACAGCTATTCACAAATCCCTGGCAATACCTTTAAAAATTCGACGGGTGAAGTCGCCATCGATTTCTACAACAAATTTGAAGAAGATATCGAACTGATGAAAGAGATGGGACTGAATGCCTATCGTTTCTCTGTCTCTTGGCCAAGAGTCATGCCCGATGGCCGCACCATTAATGAAAAAGGGGTCGAGTTTTACCATAAAGTGATCGATAAGTTAATTGAATGTGGCGTTGAACCAATCCTTACCATTTATCACTGGGATTTACCTCAAGCATTACAAGATCAATATGCAGGCTGGGAAAGCCGAGAAATCATTAATGATTTTACGCAATTCTGTGCTTTGTTATATAAAGAATATGGTAAAAAAATAAAATATTGGGTGAGCTTAAATGAGCAGAACATTTTTATTGGTCTCGGTTATATCCAAAAATTACACCCGCCTAAAGTGTCTAACTACCAACGTTTTCTAAATGCCAACCACATTGCCAGTTTAGCCAATGCCAGTGCCATTAAGTTATTTAGAGATATGCAGATTCCAGGGAAAATAGGGCCGAGTTTTGCTTACTCCCCAACTTATGCTAAAAGTGAAAAACCGGAAGATGTCATTGCCATGGAAAATGCTCAAGAAATTGATAACTTTCTTTGGATGGATGTTTACGCTAAAGGAGAATATCCACAAATCGCCCTGAAATTACTGGAAAATTTAGGTCTCAGTATCGATTTCCAAGAAGGAGATAAAGCTTTACTAAAAGCGGGTATTTGTGACTTTATGGGGGTCAACTATTATCAGTCCTCAACTTATTGTGATCCCAATCAGCAACAAGAAACGTTACAAGCGGGTAATGCTGCGCAAGTTTCTGTGGTCTCTGAGGTGAAAAGCATTCCAACCAATAGCCTTTATGCTCGTACGGATAATGACTATTTAACCATGACCGACTGGAACTGGGCTATTGATCCCAATGGATTACGCGTCTCACTACGTCGCATTGCGTCACGTTATGGCTTACCTATTCTGATCAGTGAAAATGGCTTAGGTGCTTTTGATACCTTAACGGAAGACGGTAAAGTACACGATGATTACCGCATTAACTTCTTAAAAGAGCATATCATAGCCATTGACCAAGCGATTAATGATGGTTGTGAAGTGATTGGCTATTGTACTTGGTCTTTCCAAGATCTTTTCAGCTGGCTCAATGGTTATGCGAAGCGTTACGGCTTTGTTTATGTAGATCGCGATGAAGAAAACGAAAAAGAGCTAAAACGCTATAAAAAAGACAGTTTTTACTGGTACCAGAAAGTTATCCAGAGTAATGGTACTGAACTATAAATTAAAGCAGAGGATAAATTAATTATCGTTTGCCATGTGCCATTTCTTGTTATTAAATTTTCCTGAAATGGCACACATTTTTTTGGTTCGCCCATAACATGAGTTTAATGCCGCGAACGCATTTTAATCCCAGACCATAAATACCTTCACTGTTTGTAAAGCGGCGTTATTCGCAATGCATGCGTTAACGTGACTTACATCACAAGACCTATCTCTCAAGTCAAAAAAACACCTCTTTACGACAATCTATATTGTGATCTAATTCTCGCTTCACAAGGCAAAGTAGATTGATATTTTGTCACTGATCACAATTCCATCAATCTATGCAAGCGCTTGCAGAAACCGAGACCATTTTGTTTTATACTGCACTCATCCAATAACCAAACCGATAAATAGACATCTAAACAGGAGTAATCTCATGAAAAAAATCTTTCTTTGTTGTGCAGCAGGTATGTCTACCAGCATGGTCGTTTCAAAAATGAAACAAGCCGCCGCCGCAAAAGGTATTGAAGTCGATATCATCGCAGTAAGTCTGAGCGAGTTCGATGCAACCCTGCCTAAATATGATTGCTGCCTGTTAGGTCCGCAAATTAAATACAAACTAGCCGAATTTAAAGCTAAAGGGGATGCGGTAGGCAAACCTGTAGGCGTTATCAATGCCATGGATTACGGCATGATGAAGGGCGAAAAAATCCTTAATGAAGCATTGGCCATGATTGGCTAACAACGGAGAGAAATTATTATGTCTAACGTTTTTTTTGATTTCATTGAAAATAAGATAGCTCCCGTTGCAGGAGCATTCTCTTCGCAACGTCATATCAGTGCGATACGTGACGGTTTTATCGGTGGTATGCCCTTTATGATTGTGGGTTCATTTCTACTGGTATTTGCTTTCCCTCCTTTTTCACCGGATACCTCTTTTGCATTCGGGCAATGGTGGTTAGCAATGTCCAAAGAATATTTTGAACAGATCATGACCCCCTTTAATATGACCATGGGGATCATGTCCTGTTATATCAGTGTCGGTATTGCTTATAACCTGGCAAACCATTATAAATTGGATGCACTCCCTACCGGGTTATTATCACTGATGACCTATTTACTGATTGCAGCCCCTATGGAAGACGGTAAACTCTCCGCTTCATTCATGGGTGGAACCGGTATCTTTACGACTATTATCGTTGCTATCTATGTCACTGAGCTAACACGCTTCCTAAAAGAGAAAAATATCGGCATTAAACTGCCGGAGCAGGTACCACACAAGATCCGTCAATCATTCGATCTGTTAATTCCAGCCATGGTAGTTATTTTCACTATCTACCCACTAAACCTATGGCTGCAGGGACAGTTCGACATGATTCTGCCAGCAGCAATTATGGAGCTGTTCAAGCCATTGATTTCAGCATCAGATACCTTACCCGCTATTCTATTGGCTGTCTTCGTTGCACATGCTTTATGGTTTGCCGGTATTCATGGGGCTGCGATTGTTGGTGGTATTATGGCACCGTTCTGGTTAGTTAACTT
>JBATHQ010000141.1:0-1540 GCA_049667005.1 Psychromonas sp. | reverse complement strand
GCATCACAATCGCGTAATAGGGTCTGGTGTTCAAACATGCAGCTTACTCCGTGGAAATAACTTTTTTGTTATTGATATCATCCAGGCCTGCCTTCAGAGCATGCCAGGCCAGCGTTGCACACTTAATGCGCACCGGGAAATCTCTAACGCCACCTAATACCGACAGCTTTCCTAAATATTCACGGAGCTCATCAGGCGGCTCAGCTTCGGTCACCAGAATCTGGAAAGCATCAAACAGTTTTCGTGCTTCGGTGATGGTGGTATTTTTGATCCGCTCGGTAAGCAGCGAGCATGCCGCCATCGATATAGCGCAGCCTTGTCCCTCAAAACTTGCATCAATAATAGTGTCATTTTCAATGCGCACATAAAGCTTGAGATGGTCACCACAGAGGGGGTTGTAACCCTCCTGACAAAAACTGGGATGATCCAGCTTTTTAAAATTTCGCGGATGCCTGCCATGGTCGATGATCACTTCCTGATATAATGCGCGTAACTCTTCATTCATAACCTTCACCCGTTTTTTCCGGAAAAAATATTGTTTACCAAGTGCAACCCCTGCACAAACTGATCAATATCGTTTTCATTATTATAGAAAGAAAACGAAGCGCGGGCGGTTGCCGGTACATTAAAGCGCGTCATTACCGGCATCGCGCAGTGGTGGCCGGCACGAATAGCAACGCCCTGCTGATCCAGAATAGTACTGATATCATGGGGGTGGGCACTGTCCATTACAAAGGAGAGAATACTGGCTTTATCGCTGGCGGTACCGATAATGCGCAAGCCTTTTATCTGTTTTACCCCTGCAGTCGCATAATCTAATAACAAACGCTCACGCTGTTTAATATGGTCAATGCCTATCGCCTGGATGTAATCGATCGCCGCACCGAGTCCGACCACGCCAGCTATATTGGGCGTACCCGCTTCGAATTTGTAGGGTAAACAATTGTAGTCACTGTGCTCAAAACTGACCCGGCTGATCATATCTCCGCCGCCCTGATAAGGCTCCATCACTTCAAGATAACGTTGTTTAGCGTATAACACGCCAATACCGGTCGGGCCGTAAATTTTATGACCGGAAAAGGTATAAAAATCACAATCCAGCTGTTTTAGATCCAGGCTGAGGTGCGGAGCGGCTTGCGCGCCGTCCACTAAAACCGGAATCTCCTTCGCGTGCGCCATAGCGATCATCTGCTCCACCGGCAGAACAGTGCCGAGCGCATTGGAGAGGTGGGTTAAAGCGACAATTTTAGTCTTGGCATTTAACAATGCCTGATAATCAGCAATGTTGATTTCAGCGCGATCGGTTATCGGCACGACCTTTAACAGTGCCCCGGTCTGCTGACAGACCATTTGCCAGGGCACAATATTGGAATGATGCTCCATGGCGCTGATCAGAATTTCATCGCCGGGTTTTAGGCGAGGGCGGGCATAACTTTGCGCGACTAGGTTAATCGCCTCGGTAGCTCCGCGAACGAAGATGATCCCCTCACGTGCTGGTGCATGTAAAAAGTGCTGTATTTTGTCGCGCGCAGCTTCAAAG
>JBATHQ010000140.1:0-8611 GCA_049667005.1 Psychromonas sp. | reverse complement strand
GGTATTTTGTTGAGCTTTATTATAGATTTAAGCACCGTTTTTACTTGAAGAGATATATCCACTTTTTATGTTCGTCGTGATGCAAATACCCATTATGCGAAAAAGGCAGCTTAGTATGACTGAAGCTTATTGGGTTATCATGAGAGGATTTGAATATGACTTGCTTACAATCAATTAATCGCATACTCATTATCTCAAATGACAGCTTTATGGTGGGCTTATTAACCGGGTATTGTGTTGCCCATAATTTTATACTTAAATGCATACCGCGATCTTGTCTATTAGATGGCAATAAGGTCAGTTCTGGATTCAAATTAATAATCATTGATCTGCGCGATATAACTTCATTGCAGATAGAGGCTCACTTGGAACCGTTAAAAAACATTAATAATCAATATGCTACCCATGTTTGTGCAATACATAATCATAGTGAAAAGTCCTTATCTCAAATACCATCTTGGGTAGATTGTTTTCAGGACGAAAATTTTATTGAAGAACTAAATGATTATATTGATAAATACGCGATCAATTTTATTGATGATTTCAGTGAACGCCGAAATGGTGAACGCAGATCGGAAGCAGATCGGCGTACATTATCATCGATGGTTACCCCCTTTTCATCTAATCAATTTAATGGCAAAGCCCCGTTATTGAATGCAAAGGACAATCATCAGATTTTAGGTATTTTTAAGATAGATAAAGATTATCAAAGCGTTTATTTAAAAGGAAAAGACCTTGAGTTAACGCGTAAAGAGTTCAAACTCTTCAAATTATTAGCAGAAGACCCGGGACGGGTATATACGACAGAAAAAATTATCAGTCACCTTTGGCCAGATAGAGCCAGGGCAAATAAATCAGACCTCTACCAATATATGCATCTATTGAGAAAAAAAGTTGAACTCGATCCAGATAATCCTCGTTGGATCCTAACCATTAAAGGTGTTGGCTATAAGCTTAACGTCATGGAGGCTAGCTGACAGCAAAACGCTATGATGCATATAAGCTAAAGAATCCGCTTTAGCGGCTCTGACAATAAATAAAACACTGAGCTAATCGAGCTACGAGCCTGATAACAAAAAAGCCGCTTGATTTGCCTATCAAGCGGCTTTTTTATTTGTGTAGGTGTCAGCTTTATTTCAGTTTGCTAAGATCGCGTACTGCGCCCTTATCGGCAGAGGTCGCCATCATTGCATAAACTTTCAATGCCGTTGAAATATTACGGTCACGATTGACTGGTTTCCAGCCATGAACATCCATTGCAACACGACGCTCGGCTAACACTTCCTCAGAAACTTTTAACTCCATTACCCGTGTTGGAATATTGATGTCGATGATATCGCCATTTTCTATTAATCCAACCACACCACCGGCTGCGGCTTCTGGTGAAACGTGACCGATTGACAGACCTGAGGTACCGCCAGAGAAACGACCATCAGTAATTAACGCACATTTTTTACCCAGTCCCATCGACTTCAGGTAACTGGTCGGGTAAAGCATCTCCTGCATACCCGGACCACCCTGTGGGCCTTCGTAACGGATAACCACGACATCACCTGCGATAACCTGACCACCTAAAATTGCGGCAACGGCATCATCCTGGCTTTCATAGACTTTAGCCGGGCCGGTAAAAGTAAGGTTATCATCATCAACGCCGGCAGTTTTAACCACGGCACCATCAACGGCCATGTTACCGAATAAAACAGCCAGACCACCTTCAGTGCTGTAGGCGTGCTCTAATGAACGGATACAACCCGCTGCGCGGTCATCATCAACACTATCCCAACGACAAGACTGGCTAAATGCCTGTACTGTGCGGATGCCTGCGGGGCCTGCACGGTAGAAATCAATAATAGCCTGATCATTGGTTTGTTTGATATCGTATTTAGCTAACTGTTCTTTCATGGTCGGGCTAAGGATAGTTGGAATATCACTATTTAAGAAACCAGCTCTGTCTAACTCGCCTAAAATCGCCATAACACCACCAGCGCGATGTACATCTTCCATATGATATAAAGGCGTAGAAGGCGCTACTTTACAAAGTTGCGGAATACGGCGGGACATCTCATCCATATCACTCATGGTGAAATCCACTTCGGCTTCCTGCGCACAGGCTAATAGATGTAAAACCGTGTTGGTTGAACCACCCATGGCGATATCAAGTGCCATGGCATTTTCAAAAGCTGCTTTGCTGGCAATTGAGCGTGGTAAAACGGAGTAATCGTCTTGCTCGTAGTGACGTTTGGTAATCTCAACAATGCGTCGGCCAGCTTCTAAAAAGAGCTGCTCACGGTCAGAGTGAGTCGCCAGCATCGAACCGTTGCCCGGTAATGAAAGACCGAGAGCTTCGGTTAAACAGTTCATTGAGTTTGCCGTAAACATACCTGAGCAAGAACCACAAGTAGGGCAGGCACTGCGCTCTACTTTGGCAAGATCTTCATCAGAAACATTTTTATCCGGTCCCATTACCATCGCATCAACTAAATCAAGTTTGATAATTTGATCTGACAGCTTGGTTTTACCCGCTTCCATCGGCCCACCGGAAACAAAAATAACCGGAATATTTAAACGCAGTGACGCCATCAACATTCCCGGGGTGATTTTGTCACAGTTAGAGATACAAACAATGGCGTCGGCGCAATGTGCATTGACCATATATTCGATTGAATCAGCAATCAAATCACGAGAAGGCAAGCTGTATAACATACCCGAGTGACCCATCGCGATACCATCATCAATGGCAATCGTATTAAACTCTTTAGCAATACCGCCGGCAGCTTCAACAGCCCCGGCAACAAGTTGTCCCATATCTTTTAAATGCACGTGACCAGGAACAAATTGGGTAAAGGAGTTGGCAATGGCAATGATTGGTTTTCCGAAATCATCATCTTTTACGCCAGTTGCACGCCATAATGCACGAGCACCAGCCATATTACGGCCATGGGTTGATGTTTTTGAACGATACTGTGGCATTTTTATTCCTTTTTATTGATAAAGTAGCGGTTTTTTGTCCCCCCAACTACTTAAATTTTTTAATCTTTAAATAATTCGGGGACATGACTGTTTTGCACCGCTTAGAATATGTTTAATAAGAGCATTGATAGTCTGTTATGTGAGCTAGTTAAGTACATTTTAACAGGTTTAACCTTAACTGATTTTAATAGAAAAGGTAACTTGAATAACTATGCGCTTTCTTTTATTGGCTCAGCCTGTCCTAAGACCGTCACTTGAGTAATACCAAATATTTTTTCAATTTGTTTACTTAATAAACTCGCTGGACGATCACTGGTTACAGTCGCGGTAACATGCAATAATTTTTCGTTCTCAGTGCACTCTGCATTTATTTTTTGGATGTAAAAACCGCGATGGCGGATCACGCGTAATAAGCGTTCTAATAATTCAGGACTGTTATCACCTTGAATTATCATTAAATATTTCATTCTACACTCTCCATCATTTTGTCATTTGCCGCGCCTGGTGGCACCAGTGGCCAAACATTTTCAGCTTCTGAAATAGATACATGTAACAAGTAAGGGCCTTCACTGCCAAGTAATCGGGTTAATGCATCTTGTATCTGATCTTTTGCTACAATAGTTTCGCCGGGAATATCAAAAGCACTGGCCAGAGTAACAAAATCCGGGTTGTCGGTTAAAATAGTTTCACTATAGCGGCCATCAAAAAACAGTTGCTGCCATTGACGCACCATACCTAAGCGTTGGTTATCAATGAGAACGATTTTAATCGGCAGTTTTTGGCGTTTAATGGTACCGAGTTCCTGCACATTCATCATAAATGAACCGTCACCGGAAACGGCTATAACGGTATTATCAGGGCGGGCAAGTTGTGCACCAACTGCGGCAGGGATACCAAATCCCATAGTTCCTAAACCTGAACTGGAAATATGATTTTCAGGGCGATCGACAAACATATGTTGTGCAACCCACATCTGGTGTTGCCCTACATCACTGCAGATTACGCTATCTGCCGGTTTCATTTCGGCCAGTTGTTTGAGCAGCGCCGGTGCGTAAATCGCAGTGCCGGGATGATCATAACGATTGGCAAAATCCATTTTCATTTTTGCCACGTGTGTTTGCCAATTCAAAATCTGTGTTTTAGTTTTCATTGCCGGTAACACTAATTTTAAATCATCGTTTATCGCCAGCTCGACGACACGCAATTTATCGACTTCAGCGGCATCTACATCGAGGTGAATAACTTTGGCGAAGGGCGCAAACTCATCTAGCTTCCCGGTAACGCGGTCATCAAAGCGAGCTCCGACGGCAATAAGCAGATCACATTCCTGAATAGCCAGATTGGCCGCTTTACTGCCGTGCATTCCCACCATCCCGAGAAAATATGAAGCATCATGGGGGATACAACCAATACCTTTTAAGGTGCACACGCTGGGGATTTTAGCGGTATTAATGAAATCACGTAACTCACTGACAGCACTGGCCATGCCCACTCCCCCGCCAACATAAAGAAGTGGTTTAGCAGCGGATTGGATCATACTGACGGCCTGTTCAACTAAGCTGTTATCTAGTTTTTCTTCTATAACAATGGGTTGTGAAAGCGCATGGATAACAGCTTCTGAAAGTTGAATATCTTTTGGAATGTCAATTAAAACCGGACCCGGGCGTCCTGATTGAGCGATCTTAAAAGCTTGCTCGATAATAGGCCCTAATTGATCTGCACTCTGCACCATAAAACTATGCTTGGTGCAGGCTAAGGATAGCCCGAGTACGTCAACTTCTTGAAAAGCATCTGTGCCAATTAAATGACTTGCCACTTGTCCGGTGATGGCAATGATTGGAATAGAGTCCAATAGCGCATCTGCGAGTCCGGTTACCAGGTTTGTTGCGCCAGGTCCGGAGGTTGCAATACAAACACCAATCTTTCCCGTTGCGCGCGCATAACCGATAGCGGCCATCGCAGCACCTTGTTCATGACGACATAAAAGGTGATCAACACCGCCATCATAGAGTGCGTCATATAAGGGCATAATTGCCCCGCCAGGATAACCAAAGACCTGTGTTATGTTTTGTTGCTTTAATGCCTGGACGACAAAGTGGGCACCATTCATTAGTATTTTCCTGGATGAAGTAAATACTTATCGTTGTTTTGTTTTAAGATGAAAATCAAAATAAGCAATGAGTAAAAATTTTAGAGTGCGTCTTTATAACAAATATCGGTCATTTCCTCAACTATTGTTAACAGATCGCTAGACATTTGAAAAAAAGGGTGGCAATAGGAGGGTAATAAAACAGCGCAGAATATAATTTCTGAAATTAATAGACGCGCAATACCAGGAGGAGGATAAATTAAGCACGGTAAATTTTTATGACGGATATAAAAACGGCCTCATAAAGAAGCCGTTTTTGTCAGTTACAATCTAAAATGATTATAGGTCGTCATTGTGCTCAGATAAGTACTTAGCAACACCTTCTGGAGATGCATCCATACCGGCTTTATCTTTAGCCCATTGAGCAGGACAAACTTCACCGTGCTCTTCATGGAACTGAAGTGCATCAACCATACGTAGCATCTCATCAATGTTACGACCAAGCGGCAGATCATTGACTACCTGGTGACGAACTACACCATTTTTGTCAATTAAGAAAGAACCGCGCAGTGCAACACCGGCTGCTTCTAATTCAACATCATATGCTTTACAAATTTCATGTTTAACATCTGCAACTAGTGGATATTGAACTGCGCCGATACCACCATCGTTGATTGCTGTGTTACGCCATGCGTTATGAGTAAATTGTGAATCAATTGAAACACCAATAACTTCAACACCACGTGCCTGGAATTCACCAAAACGTTTGTCGAATGCGATTAACTCAGAAGGGCATACAAAAGTAAAATCAAGAGGGTAGAAGAATATCACTGTTTCTTTACCGTTAGAGAACTCTTTCAGGTTAAAGCTATCAACGATTTCGCCATTACCTAATACTGCTGCAGCTGTAAAATCAGGAGCTTGTTTGCCTACTAATACCATGAGTTATTCCTTTTAAATAAATTAAAAAAAGTGTTTTAACACGCTGTTGTGTGCAATAGCATGCGCTAAACAAGATTAATTATCGAATAGTTTATTTCAATCAACTCGATAGGCTTAGGCTATTAAATAAGTTAATTGTCCCAAAAAACTAAACGGTAGCGTCTTTACGGAACGCCCTAATAGTTTAGATTAGATCTACATAATGTCAGCTTGTAGATCAAAAAACTTCTTACAAAAAATTAAGGATTACGGGGGAACTTTGAAAAGTCGGGTTTACGCTTTTCATTAAATGCATTTCGCCCCTCCTGACCCTCTTCACTCATATAAAAGAGCATCGTGGCATTGCCGGCTAACTCTTGTAATCCTGCCTGTCCGTCACAATCCGCATTTAATGCTGCTTTTAGACAGCGTAGCGCCATCGGACTATTCTGCAGGATCTCGCGGCACCATTTAACCGTCTCTTTTTCCAGATCAGCCAGTGCCACCACGGTGTTTACCAGACCCATTTCAACGGCCTCCTGAGCATCATACATGCGGCATAAAAACCAGATCTCGCGGGCTTTTTTCTGGCCTACGATACGTGCCATATAACTTGCACCCCAACCGCCATCAAAAGAACCAACTTTAGGACCGGTCTGGCCGAACTTGGCATTATCAGCGGCGATGGTTAAATCACACATCATATGTAAAACATGACCGCCACCGACAGCGTAACCCGCTACCATGGCAATAACAGGTTTTGGACAAGTGCGAATCTGGCGCTGAAAATCTAATACGTTGAGATGGTGTCCGCCTTCATCATCTTTATAGCCTGAATCTCCGCGAACGCTTTGATCGCCACCGGAACAAAAAGCCAGGCGTCCTTGACCGGTCAGAATAATGACACCGATACTGTTGTCATAGCGTGCATCATTCAGTGCCTGCATCATTTCGTTAACAGTTTGCGGGCGAAAAGCGTTACGGACCTGTGGCCGGTTGATGGTGATTTTAGCAATACCATCGGCTTTGTGGTAAAGAATATCAGTGAATTCCAGGTCGCTTTTTTCCCATGAAATGGGTGCGTAAAAATCTTTTTCAGGCATGTTTGTCTCTTGTTAGCTAAATGATCGATGTTAAAAATTATTATTTACTAAAATGCTCTTTGATAAATCGGGCGTATTGCTTAGGGTGATGCTGGTGAATATTATGTCCGCTCTCTTTAAATTCAGTTAATTGAATATTGGCAAGATGAGAGAATGTCTGACTGAAGGCTTTAAATTTTGTATCTTTTTTACCAAAGCAGTAATAAACAGGTAAGGTGTTTTTGCCGGTGTCGTTATTTTGTAAAAAAGGTAAGGCATCGGTTTGCTTGGAGAGACTGGTCGCAAGCAGTGTATTTGCTAACCAAACACCATAATTGTGGCTGCGTTTCTCAATAATCCTGTCTTTTTGTGCCCGGGAGAGATCCTTAAAAATATCTTGTTCGTACCATTCATACAAACTTTCATGTACACCTTGTGTCGCGAAACGTTTCGCCCAGTCAAGGTCATAAGCAAAACGTGCTTGTTTCTGCTCCTCGGAGGTATAGCCGGTATGACAGGATTCTAAGACTAATGCTTTTAAATTTTCATCCTGTTGGGTACGTGCGTAATCAAGAGCAATACGTCCGCCGAGGGAGTAACCAATCAGAATATACTGCTTAATCTGTAAATCCTGTAAAACATTTTTAATTAAAACATGTGTTGTTTCAAAGCCGTGGTCTAAGGGGATTGATATGGAGGACGAACCACCGTGACCGGGGAGATCGATACAGACGCAGTAAAAATCGTCTTTAAGGTAATCTATTGTTTTTGACCAGTCACCATGATTACCTAAAAATCCATGCAAAAAGATCAATGCAGGAGATTGGGGATCTCCCTGCGCCTGATTATAAAGTGGCATCTTTTACCTGCTCTTTGAGTTGTTCAAGTTGTTTGCTAGTTTGGTCGTTTTTAACGCAAATCTCAATTAAAGAAATGCAATTTTGTAATGATCTTTGATAATTGTCGGCAAATTGTGCCAGATTAGCTGGCTGATAATAATCAATTGAAAATTGTCTGCAGGTATCTGCAAAGGTCAAACCATGGGGTAATTGGTAATAATCTTGTTTTTGCTGTTCGGGTACGGGCAACATATTGAAGATTGCGCCGCCATCATTGTTAAATAAAATAATCACAAAGGGGTTGTTAAGTTGTTTTAATAAGGCCAGCGAATTTAAATCATAAAGCAAAGAGGTATCACCAATTAATAGGGTCGTCGCACCTTGATAGTGTTTCGCGATACCGGCTGCTGTTGCCACTAAGCCATCAATGCCGCTTGCTCCGCGATTAGTAAAAGGCAACGCGGTGTTGTTGGTAAACAACAGATCTGCCAAACGCGCCGGCATACTATTGCCGATAAAGACAGGGGCATCGGCCGGCAGAAGTTTATCTAAGGCGCAGGTGACGGCGATTTCACTGAGCAGATTATTGGCTAAAAACGGGGTCATTACCTGCTCTGTTATCGCCATACTGTGTTTTTTAAGCGACAACAGCCAGTCACTATTGATAGCCAGCGCTGTATGTTGAACGCTATTAATCCACTGTTTTGCCG
>JBATHQ010000139.1:0-1717 GCA_049667005.1 Psychromonas sp. | reverse complement strand
TTCAGGGCCAAAATCATCGTAATCCAAGCCAAGCTGCATTTTTTCGAATTCTGTCATAGATGTTCCTTACGGTAAATGTGCTACCTATGATAACAAAAAAGCAGTTTCTGGTTCTTTGATTTTACTCGGTTTTGGGAGTTTTTGAGCGTGATCTATCAGTGCCCGCTGACGGGGAAAAGCATGCATGGAGATTTTACTATCTGAGGTGCTTTTGGAGCGAAAGCGAGGTAGTATCTCACGATCACGATCGCTATTGCTCACTAAAAGATCAGAAAAAGTGATAGATACAAAAAAGCGACTAGTTTGGTAAGTCGCCTGTAGCAGTTGTATATTGCAGCAACCTGCTCACAAGACCTATCCATATTGATACGAAATTTTTCAGTGTTCCAGTTTCTAAGCTGATAAAGCGACCACTAAACGATAAAATAAACGTTATTTAACCACGAGCACAGGACATTCAGCTTTTTTGATAATCGCTTCAGCAACATTTTCATTCAAAAAATGAGAGATTCCTGATCTACCATGGCTGGCAATAACCACCATACCAATGTCGCCGCTATTGGCCTCTGCCAAAATTTCAGCAATGGCATCACCACGTCGGATAACGGTTTCAATCTTTAATTTGGTACTCAGTTGACTCAATAACTCATGCATTCGGCTCGCTGCAGCTTCTTCCATGCTTTTTGCCAACTCTTCCGGTGTTATCGCAAGAATCATGTAATTCTGATCACCAGCAGGTTGCTCCACAACGTGCAGAATACGAATACCCACTTTATATAAGTTAGCCATTTCAATGGCATATCTCAAAGCATGTGACGCCGTATCAGAAAAGTCGGTAGGCCATAAAATATTACGTGTGCGCATTTTATCCTCCTCGATGAAAAGTGTTTATTTTCAATGACATTGAATGCCTTACCCAAACACACTCGATATCATTTAAACAATTTAAGCATAGTCAGTATTTCGCTTTTTTGATCATCAAGATTGATTGCCATTTACTTACAGCAAAACTGATAGAGCGTTCCGTGAACGCTCATTTTCTGAATCGGATTGGGTTAGTTGCATCCAACGTTTAGATTAAAAAAGTATTTGACTGGATTTAAGCAATTCAGCTCTAATAAGTTGAATACCGCTGATCATGGGAAGTTTGCCCTCTGGCATTACTTTGCTAGTCGACGTTTATCAATAATCTTTTGAACCTGTGTTACGACCCCCTCCATAGAAAGCTCAGTAGCCAGGTATCTGATACGGTACAGAGATATTAGTGGTAAATCTTCAATAGGCTGTTCGAGTAAGGCTTTAAGCTGATTTTGATCGCTGTTCGGGTTATTTTCTTGGTTCTTTGAATCTGACATTTATAGTCGCTTCCTTATTGTGTTCAAATAGTTACCCCAAAAGTTTGGGAGTATCGCGCGTGGTGTAGAAATTCCATCTGGAATACCACGGTGAGGTTAAATTAAAAAGGCGGGTTACGCACTAAACTTTTATCTTTCCTGATAAATTACCTGTATTTCCATAGGAGATCTTTTTAATAGGCTATCACTTTCTCAACGAGTTTCACCTTATTTACTAAAATAATCTTAGTGTGTGGTTATATTGCTGTCCCACATCACATTACATTTTTCCTTGGCCGCAGCCCTGAGCAATTCGAGCAAAGGCAAAGCACGAAGCGCCAGACTGACGTCCGGTTCGTCTTCCTCATCTTGCTTGATAGATG
>JBATHQ010000138.1:0-2453 GCA_049667005.1 Psychromonas sp. | reverse complement strand
TCTTTTTGTTGTCATCGGCTTTGCGCATAGTGCATACAGAAAAATGCGTCACCCCATCGTAAAATTCAGGAAATTTGATGATTCAAATAAAAGAAGTTAATAAGGTGTTTTATCAGGCTGGGCGGGCAATCAATGCACTCAGCGGCATAAACGTTAATATTGAGCAAGGGACTGTCTTCGGCGTTATCGGTTCATCCGGTGCAGGTAAGAGTACCTTGATCCGTTGTGTCAATTTATTAGAACGCCCCACCAGCGGGACTATCATCGTTGATGGTATTGATCTTACCCGCCTCTCAAATCAAGAGTTAACCCTAATGCGCCGTAAAATCGGCATGATTTTCCAGCACTTCAACCTGTTATCATCGCGTACGGTTTTTGACAATATCGCGTTGCCGCTGGAATTGGCCGGGCTGAGTAAAAAGAAGATCAAAGAGAAGGTTGACGGTTTATTAGTACTGGTTGGCCTCGATGATAAAAGCGATAGCTATCCGGCAAATTTAAGTGGCGGGCAAAAACAACGGGTTGCGATTGCACGTGCGCTGGCGTCAGATCCTATTGTTTTATTGTGCGATGAAGCGACCAGTGCACTGGATCCGGCAACCACGCTATCAATTTTAGAGTTGCTGCGCAAAATCAATCAGGAATTAAACTTAACCATTCTGTTGATTACCCATGAAATGGCAGTGGTAAAAAATATCTGTTCGCAAGTTGCGATTATCGGTGATGGAAAACTGGTTGAACAAGGCTCTGTGGGGGATATTTTTGCGCATCCTAAAACAGAGCTGGCGCGTCAATTTATCCGCTCGACGCTGGATCTGACTATCCCGCCTGATTATCAGGCGCGTTTGTTAAGCGAAAGAGTAGAAAACAGTTTTCCGCTGATCCGTTTAGAGTTTACCGGCGCATCGGTGGACGCCCCTTTAGTCAGTCAGGTGGCGCGCAAGTTTGCTATTGATATCAGTATTATCAGTTCCAATATGGACTATGTCGGCGGGGTTAAATTCGGCCTGATGCTGGCGGAATTTTTTGGTCCGGAAGACGCGGCTCTGGAAGCGATTACTTTTCTTAAAGACCATCATGTAGAAGTAGAGGTGTTAGGTTATGTCAGTTGAAACGACATTGAATTGGTGGAGTAATAATGATCGCCTTATACAGTTATTGATTGATGCCTTAGGTGAAACCCTGACAATGGTTTTTGCTTCCGGTTTTATCGGCTTTGCTGTTGGTATCCCGATCGGCGTTTTATTACATTTAAGTAAAAAAAATGGATTGCTGGAAAATCAGATTTTAAACAAAATATTAGGCGTGGTGGTTAATATTGGCCGTTCTATCCCTTTTATTATTTTATTGGTCGCGATTATTCCCTTTACCCGTTTTGTCGTTGGTACCACAATCGGAACCGCGGCGGCGATTGTGCCATTAACCATTGGTGCGATCCCTTTTATTGCCCGTCTTGTTGAAGGCGCGTTATTAGAAGTGCCGTCAGGATTAGTGGAAGCTGCATTGGCAATGGGGGCAAAACCCAAGCAGATCATCATGAAAGTGTTGTTACCTGAAGCATTACCCGGGATTATCAACGCGGTGACTATTACCTTGGTGACCTTAATCGGTTACTCTGCGATGGCCGGAACAGTCGGTGGCGGCGGTCTAGGTGATGTGGGTATCCGTTATGGTTATCAGCGTTTCGATGGTACGGTGATGATGATCACCGTGGTTATCTTAGTTTTACTGGTACAGATTATTCAATCCGTTGGCGATCACTTAGTTAAGCATGTTGATCACCGTTAATTAATAAATAACAAATAAATAATAACAATCATTTACCAATTAAAAATTCAGGGCTTCCCTGAAAGGAGAAATACTATGAGCTTTAACCTTAAAAATCTTTTTGCTGTTGCCGGTCTGGCCTCTACATTGCTGTTAACTGCTTGTGGTGAAAAGGAAGTTGTTGTAGATAATAATAAAATCACCGTGGGTGTGATTGCCGGTTCTGAAGAGCAGGTGGCTGAAGTTGCGGCTCAAATTGCCAAAGAGAAATATAATTTAGACGTTAAATTAGTGACTTTCTCTGATTACATTACACCTAACGCGGCACTTGATGAAGGTTCGCTGGATGTGAATGCATTCCAGCACAAACCTTATCTGGATCAGCAGATCATAGATCGCGGTTATAAATTTGCAGTGGCAGGTAATACCTTTGTTTATCCTATTGCGGCTTATTCAAGCAAAATTAAAACGCTTGATGAATTGCCTGAAGGCGCTCAAATCGCTGTACCAAGTGACCCGACAAACTTAGGCCGTTCATTGCTATTGCTTCAGCAGCAAGGTGTATTGGTATTAAAAGAGGGTGCCGATCTGACAGCAACGGTACTGGATATTGTCAGCAGCCCTAAGAACGTAAAAATTGTTGAGTTAGAAGCCGCACAACTGCCTCGCTCGTTAGATGATGTTGA
>JBATHQ010000137.1:0-9155 GCA_049667005.1 Psychromonas sp. | reverse complement strand
TTTTTTATTAATAACTTTTTAAGTCTTCCGACTCGTTACTATCGCCTTAGCAATAACAACTGAATGTGGCTCCCCTTGCTGGACTTGAACCAGCGACACACGGATTAACAGTCCGTTGCTCTACCGACTGAGCTAAAGAGGAATTGTTCTTTATTTAAATCACTATAACGTAAATCTTGCAATCAGATTAACGTACCTCAATCGCTCTAACGACTGAGCTAAAAAGTAATTGTTCTTTTATTGTTCTTTTTATTTTACGCCAATACTTTACAGGATTAACGTGCCTCAACTGCTCTACAAACTAAGCTAAAGAGGAATTGTTCTTTGTTCTTAAAAAACAGCATATAAATTTGCAGTGCTGTTGTCTTTAAGACGGGCGCAGTATATTTTTTGCGGTACTTCCTGTCAACAAAAAAGGCATATAAAAAAATTGGTTGCTGATAATTCAAGCAACCAATCGCAAAAGTATTATTTATCCACCAAAGAACGGGCACAAATTATACTGCCCTTATATTTTCCATTGAATATTCTCTTGCAGCGTTTGCTGAACTTTCTCAAGTGGTTCATCTTTTTCACCAACAATAACTAAACTTGTTTTTCCGATACTTTCAGTCAAACCTTTTAAAACTTCATTGTTAAACTTGGGTGAGTTTTTCAATTCGCTTTGTTGCGGCACAACAAACACGGTAATACGTCCCTTTTCACCTTGAATAATCATATGCAATGCAGCCGTCTTTGCAAAACCACAGTGATTGACATAAAGAACTTCGCCAAGTTCACCTGTGGCAATCCCTCCGTAGCTGGCAAGCTTCGCGTTTACTGCCGAGAGACTGGCATGCTCATTAACTTTTTCGGTAAAAGAATACTCCTGCAGAATATGCTGCATCGCCACAGTACCAATTTCTTGCTGGAAATTATTGATGTTATTTAATAGCGGTAAACTAATACCAATAATAAAGGCAATCGATGCAGCTATCGCTATATGCCAACGGTGACTTAGATTCTTTTTATTTTCAATTACAAAACTTTGCTCCAATAGAATTTTGTCGGTCAGATCATCCGGCAGATCAACTTTTAATATTGACTGCAGCTCGGAATCAAACAGCTTTGCCTGTTCCACAAAAGCTTTATCTTGCTCTGAGTCAGATTGCCTGCGCAAAAATTCATCACTTTTGTCATTAGGCGTCGCAATTGCGGTATGGCGAAATAAAATATCATCCATGTGCTACCCCATCTTTGTTCGTTGTTACTGTTAATGATGATTTTAATAAATTCTTTGCCCTAAACAGACGCGTTAATACCGTATTTTTGTTTAATACCAACTGCTCAGCAATCTCCTCTGCACTAAAGCCTGCGATAAGTTGCAGCAGCAAAGGCTCTTTATACTCATCGGGTAGAGCTAAAATTTTACGACGTAACAACTCTTTATCCATCTCTTTTGACGTATCGTGATCATCAGCAACCTCATAATCATCAATATCGACCAAAGAAAATTGCTTACGTTCAAAACGACGGGCATTTTCACGCCTCAATATAATGAACAACCAGCCCTTAGCTGCTTTGTCATCCAATAAACTGTCCAGATTTTTCCATGCTCGCAAGCAGGTCTCCTGAACGAGATCTTGGGCAATGTCAGGATCATTGCAGATCCAATACGCATATCGGTAAAGATCTGGACTGTAGACATTTACCAGCGCTTCATAACGTTTCTGTTTTCTATTCATATCCTTAAAGACCGAGGATTTTGAACTTATATTTCGTTTTCGGTTAAATAAATTCATTTATTTCTCTTTTTTGAATAAAGCATAACTTGAAAATTTCCTGCAAAATAACTTTACCAATAACCCATTGAAAAAAATAACCTTTCAGAAATAAAGTTAATAAAATTTTAATTAAAATAATTTAATGTGAATTTTTTATTGATTACGCTGTTTGTATCTTTGAACACACAACGAAGCATAAACACTTATCGAGTATTGCTTAATTTTTACCCATTTTTTGTGGAGAAAATGCAATGCTATTTTACGCCACTATTATTTCTCTTCACCCGTCTCTGGGTAGCAAGTGTATTTTTACAATCAGGTTATTTAAAAATAACAACTTGGGACAGTACCTTATATCTGTTTAAGGAGGACTACCAAGTTCCTTTTATACCCTAAGAATTGGCCACCTATTTGAGGCTGCCGCTGAACTGATACTACCGGTTTTTCTGATCTTAGGTTAATTAGCACGACCAATGGCGGTTGTATTGTTTGTTGTTAATATCATCGCCGTTATCTCTGCTCCGGTTCTTTGGAAGAAGGTTTCTATTATCACCCGTTATGGGGGTTGATGATTTTAATCAATATCGTATGGGACGCCGGAACCATAGCAATTGTTCAGCCATTAAAAAACGCTTTTTGGCCCCTTAATCTTGCCACATGAATAATTCTACTTATGCCCAAAGATAAAGATGTTCTCATCATCTAACTTGGCTTGATCTGTTCATACGGATTAAAAAACCTTTATTTCTCAACCATAAAATCAAATAACAACAGTTCATTAACAGCGTTCACTTGAACATTAATTTGTAACTGCCAGATCATTTTTGGAGTTGTACACGCCCCTACTAAGGTTTTTGCAGAAAAAATATGCTTATCGTTTTCTGTAAAGGTGACAGGAATACGCCCCATAAACATATCTCTACCTACAATTTTCGCATCCACCACATGCCACTCCGGTTCACTACTGTTCAGGCTAAAATCAATCCACTGTTCAGCTTTAACAGGCGGATTTCCGACGCTTAACCAAAAGCTTCCATGGTCACTCACAAACTTACAGGGTTTAATATAATCACAAGCAAGCGATTCGCTTAACGGTTCAACAGCTGTTAATTCAATATTATTTACCTGTCCCGACTCGGTGGTCATCGTACGCCATGTAAAAAGTGACACTAACAGGATCAGCATAACCAGCAATTGCGCGACTCTATTTTTTGTTAACATTTAAAATCCTTGTGAAAATAATGGATAACACGCGTTTTTTAACATAAACCATAACTTTGTTAACAATTAATCAACCAACAACTGTCAATTAGAAAAATGTTCACGTAAACTTTGTCCTTAATAATTATGTTTGTATGCAGTGATCTAACAGATAGTTATTTATGGATAATTATTACTTATTATTACGCGTTAAAATACGTAAATTGTAAATAAATGCATGGAATGAAAATAATGACAACCGCAACTACGAACCATCCTGATTACAACTATAAAGTTGTCCGTCAGTTTACACTTACTACGATTCTCTGGGGAATCGTCGGCATGTCCGTTGGTGTATTAATTGCAGCACAGCTAATTTGGCCAGCCCTGAATTTTGATACCCCCTGGCTAACCTACAGTCGCTTACGCCCGTTGCATACCAATGCGGTTATTTTCGCATTTGGTACTTCAGCATTAATGGCAACCTCGTTTTACGTTGTGCAGCGCACCTGTCAAACGCGTTTGTTCGGCGGTCCGCTCGCTGCGGTGGTTTTTTGGGGATGGCAGTTGGTTATTCTTTCTGCAGTTATTACCCTGCCCTTGGGTTATACCACCTCAAAAGAGTACGCCGAACTTGAATGGCCGATCGATTTACTGATTACGGTTGTGTGGGTAGTTTATGCCATCGTATTTTTTGGCACCCTGGCGATCCGTAAAACCTCCCACATCTACGTGGCAAACTGGTTCTTCGGTGCATTTATTTTAACCGTTGCCGTACTGCACATCGTAAACAGTCTCGCTATCCCCGTTTCGATGGACACAATGAAGTCATATTCTGTTTATTCCGGCGCAACGGATGCAATGGTGCAATGGTGGTATGGACATAACGCGGTTGGTTTCCTACTTACAGCGGGTTTCCTGGGCATGATGTACTATTTTGTACCTAAACAAGCCAATCGCCCCGTCTATTCCTATCGTTTATCTATTATTCATTTCTGGGCGTTAATCGCGATCTATATCTGGGCTGGCCCGCACCATCTTCATTACACCGCATTACCTGACTGGGCTCAATCTTTAGGCATGGTGATGTCGCTGATTCTATTCGCTCCATCCTGGGGAGGCATGATTAACGGTATCATGACGCTTTCAGGCGCATGGCATAAACTACGTACCGATCCAATTCTACGTTTTCTGGTTGTATCACTCTCTTTCTATGGCATGTCTACCTTTGAAGGTCCGATGATGGCGATTAAAACCGTCAATGCGCTTTCCCATTATACTGACTGGACCGTAGGTCACGTACACTCTGGCGCATTAGGCTGGGTCGCAATGATCACTATCGGTTCGATTTACCATTTGGTGCCAAAACTGTTTAACCAAAAAGCGATGTACAGTGTCGCCATGATTAACTTACATTTTTGGTTAGCAACGATCGGCACGGTTTTATACATCGTATCAATGTGGATTTCAGGTGTTATGCAGGGGCTAATGTGGCGTGCTGTAAATGATGACGGTACATTAACATACACCTTTGTAGAATCGCTTGAGAAGTCCTACCCGTTCTATACTATTCGTTTTATTGGTGGTTTAGTCTTCTTAACTGGTATGTTGATAATGGCTTACAATACATACAAAACAGTTGTTGCAGAAGATGGCTCGATCCAGCCTCAAGAACTTAGTTAGTCAGGGAGTTAGATAATGAAACATGAATTTATTGAAAAAAATGTTGGCTTGCTGGCTATTTTTATCATCATTGCCATCAGTTTTGGTGGACTGGCGCAAATTACACCATTACTTTTCCAAGACGAAACTAATCAGCCCGTCGATGATTTGCGACCTTATACGGCATTAGAGATGGAAGGACGTGATATCTACATTCGTGAAGGTTGCCATGTTTGCCACAGCCAAATGATCCGCCCTTTCCGTGCAGAAACTGAACGTTACGGTCATTATAGTGTTGCTGGTGAACATGTTTGGGAACATCCGTTTTTATGGGGTTCAAAACGCACAGGGCCGGACCTGGCTCGCGTTGGTCAGCGTTATTCCGATGCCTGGCATGAAGTACACTTGATGAATCCTCGCGATGTTGTCCCGCAATCAAACATGCCAGGTTTCCCATGGCTTGCTGAAAATCGATTAACTGGTGAAAATACGGAAGCCAAACTTAGCATTTTTAAAAATCACTTTGGTGTGCCCTATACGGATCAAGATCTCGCAGGTGCAAAAGCGGCGGTTGAAGGTAAAACAGAGATGCAGGCAATTATTGCCTACCTGCAATCACTGGGTCACGCTTTAAAATAACACTTATGCCCAGCTCTCTGGGCACTGATTTCAATGACTGGAGGCTTTATGGATTTTGCAACTTTTAACGGACTTTATACACTGTTCTTAATTGTTATTTTTATCTGCTTAATTTTATGGGCATACAGTAAAAAAAATAAAAAGTCTTTTGATGATATCGCCGATTCCATTTTTGACGAAGATCAAGACACAACTGAGTATGAAAGCCGTTCAGGCAAGCATACAGGAGCTAAAAAATAATGAGCATTTTTTGGACGTTATGGATTACTGTAATCACCTTAATCGTTATCATTGGTAGTGCGTTACTGCTACGTGCAACCTCTAAAAATAATACCGGTGTTGAAGAAGGCAAACCAATGCCGCATAGCTTCGATGGTATTCAAGAATTAAATAACCCACTACCAAAATGGTGGGTAGGTTTATTTTGGTTTAGCATTGTAATAGCCTTAATTTATAGCCTTGCTTTCCCGACTTATACCGCAAACTGGAACGGTCTGCTTGATTGGACGAGTGCAGATAAAAACATAACAACACTGGCAGAATCGGAAAAATTAGCTGAAACCTCGCATTCTCAATATCAGCGCGAAATGAATTCCGCTGATCAAAAATATGGCGAGGTATTTAGACAACTCGCCTATGATCAAAATGGGAGTTATAAAGATTTGACCTTAGTGGCTAAAGATTCTGAAGCAATCAAAGTCGGTCAGCGTCTATTTCTGCAGAACTGCGCACAATGCCATGGCTCAGATGCCCGCGGTAGTACCGGTTTCCCTAATCTAACTGACAATGACTGGTTATACGGCGGCGAAGCGGACACCATCAAACAAACTATTATGCACGGTCGCCAAGGCGTTATGGTAGCTTGGGAGCAGATCCTCGGTGAACAAGGTATTACAGAGGTCACCAGTTACGTATTAAGTTTAAGTGGTCGCCGGGTTAACTTACTTGAAGCCAATGCCGGTAAAGAACGTTTTGTTGTCTGCAGTGCGTGTCATGGCCCTGATGGGAAAGGAATGAACGCCTTTGGCGCGCCTAACCTAACTGATACTATCTGGTTATACGGCGGTTCACGCAGGGCCGTTGAAGATACCATAAGAAATGGGCGAAATGGTGTGATGCCCGCTTGGGATAAAGTACTAGGAGAAGATAAAGTGCATTTAATCGCAGCTTATGTCTATTCACTTTCTCAGCAAAATAAGCAATAAATAACAAATATTTTTTAACATGGAAAGCCTCTTTTAGAGGCTTTTTTTATAGCTATAAGCTATTGTAAATGGTAAGTTTATAGCAAACTAGTTAAGCAAATAATCTACAATTTGGCAGGGGAAATTAAAAACAGCAAGGTCTTTGATTGGGCAATAAAGCAAACGTCGCTTTGTTTACCACCACGTACTGTTTGCTCAAGACAAATAGAGTGGTTGGTGGTTGGTGGTTGGCTATTGGCATTGAAAACAACACTGTTATTTTTTATTTTGACCCGCAGATTGATTAGATATTTATTTGGATTGGTATTATTACTTGAATAACGGTTCACGGGATATGCATGAAAAACACTGATAACAGATCATGGTTCAAACAATTTTGGCCTTGGTTTCTCATTATTTTGCCTCTGTGTGCAGTTATTGGGGGAATTTCAACCCTGATTATTGCAACAGATAATAAACCAGAGATGGTTGTTGATGATTATTATGCACAGGGTAAAGCGATTAATCATGATCTTACCCTGATAAAAAATGCACGGGCAAAAAACATCAGCGCGCTCATTACCCAATCAGGTAATGAGTTAACTATTAATTTAACCGGTGTGCAGGAGAAAAGCTCTATTCAACTGTTTTTATTTCATTCAACCTTATCTGAACGTGATTTATCGCAACTGTTAACGGCGGACGGTAGTGGTAATTACCGCTATCAATCAGCCCAACCTCTTAAGGGGAAATGGCAGATGCGTATCGAGCCCTTTGATAAAAGTTGGCGCTTGCAGAACACAATTACCTTACCTGCAGCGAGTTTTAACTTGCAATGACAGATCCAAAACATTGCTTCCATTGTGGTGAAGAAAACCCGCCCGGTACTGATTTTAAAGTAAAAATAAATGGCATAGCAGAGAGAATGTGTTGCCCCGGGTGCGAAGCAATTGCGCAAACGATTGTAGATAGTGGTCTAACTTCCTATTATGAACATCGTAGTGAACCAGCGGAAAAAGGCTTAGCAGTCATCCCTGACGTCTTATCACAACTTGAATATTATGATATTCAACAAATCCAGGAAGACTTTGTAAAAAACAACAATGATCTCAGCGAAATAACCCTGAGCATTGAAGGTATAACCTGCGCTGCCTGCGCCTGGTTAATAGAAAAAAAGCTGCGATCTTTGCCCGGGTTAGCCTTTATAAATGTTAATACAACACTTAACCGTTCGGTCATAAGATGGGATAAAAAACAGCTTAAACTCAGCCAAATCTTACAAGAGATTCAGAAGGTAGGTTACAAAGCTTATCCCTTTCAGGTCAACAAGCAGGAAGCTTTCTATACACAACAGGCAAAATCATACCTGCGACGCTTAGGTCTGGCAGGGCTTGCGACCATGCAGGTGATGATGTTTGCTATCGCCCTCTATTCCGATTTTTTTTCGGGAATGGAAGAGGAGTTTATCAATTATTTCCGCTGGGTAAGCTTTATATTAGCTACGCCAGTGCTGCTTTACAGCGCACAACCCTTCTATTTCAATGCATGGCGCAATATTCGCAATCATACCCTGGGCATGGATATCCCCATTTCGATCGCTTTATTAGGTGCTTATAGTGCCTCTGCTTATGCAACGGTTACCGGTCGGGGAGAAGTTTATTTTGAATCGGTGTCAATGTTTACTTTCTTACTGTTACTTGGCCGTTTATTAGAGTTACGCGCGCGTCGTAAAGCGTCGGAGACCAGCAGTAATTTATTGCGCTTATTGCCCTCTATGGCAACGTTGGTTGAGGATCCAGCTAACCTTCAAGTTCAATCTGTTATTCCAGCAAAAACATTAACCATTGGACAATATATCCTGGTAAAACCAGGCGAAACGATTCCTGTTGACGGTGTGATCGTAGATGGTGAAAGTAATATTGAAGAGTCTATGCTGACCGGTGAGCATTTACCGGTTAAGAAAGCGAAAGATGCGGCTGTCTTTGCCGCCACGGTAAATATCAGCAGCCCGTTAATTATTCTTGTGGAGAAGCTCGGCAATAATACTTTAATTGCGGATATCATTCATTTGCAGGACAGTGCTCAGCTTAATAAACCCAAAATAGAAGTGATTGCCGACAGCGCCGCAAAATACTTTGTCGGTGCGTTACTGATTGTTGCCACGCTGACTTATATAAGTTGGAGTTTTATTGCAGCGGAACAAGCTTTCTGGATCACACTGTCTGTACTGGTCGCGACTTGTCCATGTGCTCTTTCTTTAGCAACTCCGACCGCTTTAACCTGTTCAACGGCGCAGCTTAATAAACAAGGTATATTGATTAAACAGCATCATGTGCTTGAGACGGTGAATAAAATTAACCATATCGTGTTTGATAAAACAGGTACCTTAACCAAAGGTAATTTTTCCCTGCTTAACACGCATTGTTATAGTCAATACTCTCGGCAGGCATGTATTGATTTAGCGGCTCAACTGGAAAAAAACTCCGAGCACCCTATTTCACTGGCATTTAAAAAACAACAGCAAAATACAGTCTTTTTAACCGATGTACTTAATCAACCCGGGCAAGGTTTACAGGCTAATTATTCAGGAAAAATCTTAAAATTGGGTCATGGCACTTTTTGTGCGGTTGATAATATTGTAAAGAGTAAAGAATTAATCATCTACCTGACATTAGACGAGCAGTTGCTTGCAGCCTTTGAGTTGGGC
>JBATHQ010000136.1:0-1843 GCA_049667005.1 Psychromonas sp. | reverse complement strand
GGTCACACTGCCTGCACTTAAAAACTATCCGAAAACCGCAAGTAAACCGAGTTTATCGATATTAATCAGTGATAAGAAAGATCTACACCTTTGTGATCTCACCGATGCCGATGTTTATTTCAAATTACCGGAGAGTTTTAAAAAGAACTGTACTCAGTTTATTGATCTTTTTTTACAAAATCCAAGATTGATCCCATGGTTCCCGGCGGTATTAATTGGTAAAGATTATCTGGAAGCGGTGAAGGTTTTACAGCAGGTAAAACCACAACGTATTGTGACCAACAATACCGGTATTGCCTTTCAGGCCGCAGCACTTAATATTAAGTGGATAGCGGGGCCGTTTTTAAATACGACCAACTCTTACGCACTGTTAACCTTGCAGGAAGAGCTTAATTGTTCCGGCGCATTTATCTCTAATGAGATTAATCGTAATCAGATTAAAAACATCAAACGTCCGGAAAACTTTAAATTGTTATACAGTATCTATCATCCTATTTTGATGATGACCAGCAGGCAGTGTTTCTTCCAGCAAACCGTGGGCTGCAATAAACCCAGCATCGAAGACGGCTGTATGCTGAAGTGTCAAAAAGCGACCACTATTACTAATGTGAAAGGATTTTCTTTTGCCGTTGATAAGCAAAAGGGCGGTTATCCAAGTATCTATAATGATGAACAGTTCCTGAACTTTGATGTGGTAAGCGATTTTTCTGATTTATTCGATGAGTTTTTTATCGATTTAACCAATATCGGCGCAGGTTCAAAAGTCGAACAGGATAAAGCTGCGTTGATTAAACATTTCGAAAATCTACTCGCAGGGATTGATGATGCGAAAGTTGAACTCACACAGATGGTAACCGTTTCGACACATGCACAGTATACTCAGGGGCTATAAGTAACCCCTCCCCGTATTTTCTGAAAAGGATAAAAAACCAGCAATTAGCTGGTTTTTTTAACTGGAATTAGGCATTAATGCTGATATTACCTTAATGAAACGTTTAAAGAGATAGAACATGGAACGTCCTAGTAAAGAACAGATAAGAGAACTGCCTTTGTACGTTGGTCTGGATCTCGCCAATATTAAGATAATTGAAAATGAACTTGATGCCGCGAAGGCATTAGAAGCGTTGAATAATGAGATCTGTCTGGGGTTTGATACTGAAAGCAAGCCTGTGTTTCGCAAAGGTGAGAGTAGTGCGGGACCCACTCTCATTCAGCTGGCAACAGAGTCAAAGGCTTTTCTATTTCCGACTAGATTTCCTTCCGCAGTCACTGCAGCTAATACTATATTGAGTAACCCAAAAATAAAAAAAGTGGGATTCGGTATTAAGGGCGATAAAAAAGAGCTGCGCAATAAACTGGCGATAAATATTGTTAACGTAGAAGATTTATCTGTTAAATTAAAAATATTAATTGGCGAAAAAAATACGGTTGGGGCTCGAGCCGCTGTCGCAATGGTGCTGCAAGCTCGTCTAGGGAAGGGGGCTCAACAGTCAAATTGGGGCACTTATCCACTTAAAAAACAGCAGATTCTATATGCCGCAAATGATGCTCACTGTGCAATTTGCGTGGAAAAATCATTGCCAATGGCAAACGTTGAGGGCATTCTTCTATAAGGAGATAGGTCTTTAAGAGGGCTTTCCATTTTGCTTTTTTAATAATTAGTCTCTGCGCGCACCGCTGAAGATAAGATAACTATGGTGAATTATTGTTTACCTCTTTTTTTAGCTATTCTTTGTCTAAAAGGTAATATTTCACTGCTTTTGGGGCGTGGACTTCAGTCCACATATCAATAAAAACAAGCGGACTAAAAAAGGGCTCGCAGAGCTCTGCCCGCTCATAAACC
>JBATHQ010000135.1:0-6040 GCA_049667005.1 Psychromonas sp. | reverse complement strand
TGTCAGGACATGCCAAACGGGCACATCCTAACAGGGGAAAAAAAATGGGACGATTGCAATATGGGTTAAGCCCCATTATTTCTTGATGTCCAACCTATGAGCGCTCGTTAATAATAACTAATAATTCAAAACGGAGGGATGACAACTATTCGGACACAGGGGTGATTCTTTTGTTTTTAATTAAGGAAAATATCAGATCATAAATTTCATAATATGATTTAGTTTTAAATAAATAATTCATAATAAAAACGAACAGACAAAAAACAACTGACTTGATGAGAAAGGCAAGCAACATATTCACGTTTATTAAACTTACTATCTGCAGTGTAAATATTACTGCGGTGATAGTTAAAAGCATTTGCGTTAAAATAGGTTTTATGAATTTTAGTATACCGACATCAAGCTCTTTACTGGCAAATAAACTATTTAAAAACACCGCTAAAAATGAAACCACTATCAAACCGTATAAATAGTTTTCAATACCATAATAAACAGCATTGAGTAGATTTAAACTGAAAATGCTTTTCTTAATTATTTCTAGTTTTAAAAAAGCCTTTGAATTTCCTCTGCTGCTTAACACATTGACTAATAATGAACTTAGAGGATAGCCAAAACCACTGAGTAATAAAATCTCTAAATAATTAACAGATGGTAACCATTTATCGGTAAACAAAAAAACAATTAATTCTTCAGCATTTAGATAGAGGTTTCCCAACAATAGAAATGTAACAAAACATAATATATTTAATGTTTTAAATACAATGTTCGTAAACCTAGGGACATCATTTTGTACCTTACTCAAGATAGGAAACATTACTGACATTAAACTGCCGGATGAGTAGTGAATAACCAGTGAATTAAATTGCTTTGCTCTTTGAAAGTAGCCCAATGTCGTAGCCGAAAATATTTTACCTATAATTAGGAAATCAATTCGAAAATAAATAGCCTGGATCAAATTGGATAAAAACATGCGAAAACCAAATCCCCACAACTGCTTTAAAGCATCAAAGGAGAAATTTATTGTTGGAGTCCAATCCGCATACCACCAAAGAATAATATTATAAAAGATAGCTTGTGAAATAATTTGAGCTAGCAACGCCCAAACGCCTGCATCATTAAGTGCTAAGGTAATACCAACAATGCCACTTAATAATGAAGATATAAATCCAGCTTTAGTGAGAAATGCATATTTAAGGTGTTTTCTTAAACGAATCGCCTGCACACTGCTCAGCGCATTTATAATAAATAAGGCACTGCTGCACTGAATTAGCGGGATTAGTGTTGGTTGATTGTAAAAAGCAGCTATAAATCCAGCTGAGAAATAAGTCATTAACGTTAAAAGACAGGCTATAAATATATTAAAGTAGAACACTGAAGAGTAATGTACCGGTAATACTTTATTGCTTTGTATTAACGCCCCCCCTAAACCGACATCAGTGAAAACTTGTGCAATGCCTACCACCACCATCAGCATTGCTACCAAGCCAAAATCACTTGGCTCGAGTAAACGAGCAAGAATCATAGTGACGATAAAGCCTGTGCCTTGGGTAGCTAGTTTCCCAAAAAAGTCCCAAATAAAGGCGATAATGCCTTTTGATTTCAAATTATCCAAAGTTAATCTCTTTAAAATATAGAGCTTATGTCAACCAAAATGAATCAGAAGCTAGTGTCGATGACTTAGGTATTTCAGTTATTTTTTGATCTATAGGAAGGTTGTTTTATTAAAATCACTTCTAAAGCAAGATGCTTTTAATCTAACCTCATATCAATCGTTATTACTTTGATAAGCTGTCATATATTTCTTCCTTAAATCGACTGCTAGCCTTCCCTTTATGACTTGCTATTTTGTTAGAGAGCGATCTCATCTTTTCTTTATCAAAAGATTTAAAGGCATTTGTGATTTGTTCATCTAAATTATCAACGTCATTGCTAGTATAAACCGAATGATGTAATTCATTATTTAAGCTTAATGGTTCATATTCGACGCCAGTGTCATAAAAGTGAATAATGGGGCGTTCAAAGACGGGGAAATAAAGTCCCAATGATGTCATATCCATAATCAGTAAATCAGAATTAGCGAGGAGGTGATATGACTGATCACCGGGGGGGGAAATATAGATATTAGGCCCTTTTACTTCATCGAGAAGCTTATTCCAATCTCGGCCGCCTGAATTTTCTGATAAAAGATTAAGGAAATGAATTGATATAATCACATTGTACTTTTTTGTTAATTCAGGTAGTTGCCTGATAAATTCGAAGCCGTACAACTGAATAAAGGAGCAGGGTCCCCATGACGATGCAATCATGATAGTTTGTCGGCTGGGGTCAAGATTGATTTTATTAAAAATTTCAATTTTCTGCTCAGTGTATGAATATATCTCGTCCAATAATATGCTGCCGACGGCGCGTATTCTCGAAGAAAGTTCCGGATAATTCTTCTGTATGCCTGAACAGACGTATTCGCTGGAGACCAGAATTTTGTCATAAATTATTTCATTGTTCTCATCTCTGGCATATGGGCCAAACATGTATTTGTTACCATTCACTAATTTACCATTATAAAATCCGTGTTCAATGCGAATTTTGCTGCTTTGGGGGTGGAAGAGAGGAAGATGGTCTGCAAATATAATTAAGCACCAATGGATGTATTTTGCGATTTTGTAATTAATTGTGCGGATCTTAAACGTTTCTTTTATAGAGTTGAACTCGTCTTTTTTAAATTTCTCAGGCCAAGGAAAGCAAACCCTTAACACAATATCCGGATCATCTGAAAGTATCTGATGAATTGGTCTAATATAGTGAAACATCAGTGGGTCTTGCACGACTAAGAGAACATATTTTTTTTTTCTAACAGTTAAAAATAGACTCATCAACACTGAGGAAGATTTATAAATACACTTTTTTATTGTTGTTTTTAACAACTTAATCATAAATTTCCTCTCTTCTTCTGCAGCACATATTCGATCGCTTTAATGTCACTAGATGTCGTGACCTTAAGGTTATCCCTAGATGACTCTTCTAGATGAACTGGATTTCCAAGACAGTTTACAAGTTCCACCATTGGCATATCTCTGCCATAGTCAAGTTTTTCAGAAAATTGAATCGCCTTGGCTAATAATTCGCTATGGAATACCTGAGGATCACATGTATAACCTGTCTTTTCCCGCTCGAGAACATTGCGTATTTGTTGATTGTCTTTAATGAAGACAGTGTGCGATGCTGATACAAATGCAGAGACTGCGCCTTTAACTTTAGCTGACTCGATGCAGCGGCAAATTAACTCGGGTGATGTCGTCGGACTAGCGCCATTATGTAGGATAACAATGCCGTTTTGATTGATTTCTTTGAGTGCATTTCGAATTGATTCGTGTCGATATTTTCCGCCGGGTACAATGTATTTCAATTTCTTAATATCATAGTCACTCAAAATTTCTTTATACTTGGGTAAAAATTTTTGATTGACGACAAGACATATCTCATCGACTTCCTGCATTGCAGAATAAGTCAGTAAAGCATGGGTAAAGAGAGGCTGCCCGGCGATCTGCAGAAATTGCTTCGGTTCCTTGCTTTCAGTTACACGAGACCCGCTTCCGCCCGTTAAAATGACGGCTGTCACCTTTCTATTTTTATTGGTTATGGCTTGTAATTGCTGCTCTTGTTCAAAATATGAAAATGTTTGCCGCAATCCCTGATCTAGAGAGGTTTTAGGCTGATAGCCAAGAATATCATGTGCTTTTTGAATATCAGCGCAGGTTTTAACCGTTGTCCCTTCTAAAAGAGGCAGATAACTGATATTTATTGTTTTATTCGATATTTTCTCAATGCTTTTTACAAGTCTAGGCACATTGTATTGTTCGCCACTACCAATATTGAAAGCTTCAAATCCACTAACATCATAATTCAGGCTTAAAATATTAGATTGAACAACATCATCAATATATGCGAAATCTCTTTGCATATTTTCATTAGCATGAATTTTTAACGGGCCACCATTAAATACGTTTCCTAATATATCGCTAATAAAGCCGCCAAACAGGCTTTGACGCGGGCCATAAACAGAAAAGTACCTTAAAGAAATTATATTTAATTCAGACAAACTGGCATAACGTTGACAAAGCTTTTCTGCTGCGGCTTTAGTAACCGCATAAGGTGTTGTCGGATTAATGGGATCTGTTTCTTTATATAATCCATCTTTACTGTTTCCATATAATTTAGCAGATGAAGAGTATATAAATTTCTTAACATTTGCCCCGATACAGGCTTTGAGTAAATTTTCAGTTGCGGTAACATTAATGTCATAGGTCATTTGAGGTTCTTGGAAAGAAACCGGAATAGAGGCAATGCCAGCTGTATGAAATACAGTTTCAATGCCTTCACATGCCTTGGTGCATGTATCCATGTCACGAATATCGCCAATCATTATTTTTAATGGTTTATTCTGCAGCATCTTCTCAATCCAGGTATCAAGAATGGACGGTTTTTTTTTGTTATCTAAGATGCGGACACTGTGACCATTTTCGATTAAAGTTTCGACTAGATGTGCCCCTATAAAGCCAAATCCTCCTGTTACTAAAACTTTCATAGAGTGCAATCTCCCTTTCAAAAAATAATCCATAGGTCTATTAGCTAATACTGCAGTTCAAGAATTTATAAGGATAGAGCATAAGTAGAGCAAACCTCATTTCTCATTAGATCCAAAATATACTTTAGTTCATAACTTCATATTTACTTCTTTTCATCTTAATGAAGCGACGAAAGTCAGATATTTCTCTCATATACTCACCCGTTTTCACAAAATTTCAGGTAAAGAGAAAGTGCGTCAAAAATGAGCGATGTTTCTCGTGATACTCGAATTAATCCGGGCACCATCAGAAGAATATTTAATGAAACAGCGACAAGAGTAGAATTAAACGTTGTTGAAACTTTATGTGAATATTTAAAAATAGAGGTTGGAGATCTCTATGAGCTTCCGCAGAAAAATAATGAGGAAAAAATGGAAGATTAGAATTTGTGGCGCTTTAAAGCTGGCCGCACTTTTTAAATATCAAAAAACAGTTTGGACACCAATTGATCACTGTTTGGTCACCGCACTGTTTTACTGATAAGTTTTCGGGAGAGCTAAAACGCAAAAATCAACCCTGAAGGTTGATTTTTGAGTTCTTCTTACGAAGAAATGTTGGAGCGGGCAGCGGGAATCGAACCCGCATTATCAGCTTGGAAGGCTTATTTCGAACTTTTCACAACTTATTGAAAAACGACAAAAATATTTAAAAACAATTGGTTTAGCAACTATCTTCAACATCATTTAACACCGATTTTGCTCATTTTATTTTGTATCACTTTAATTTTGCTCACATCAAATAAGGAAAAATTCAACTTTATGATTCTTGATATTCTCAATAAAACGCAATTCTAGCCGACTAGAAAAGCAATATTACGCTTTTAACTTCAATTTATTTACCATTTCAGCAATCAATTTATACCTGATTTCTCGCAGCATTCTCAACTCCCCCGCTTTATGTGGGATATTGGTTAGACCTTCAACATCACTAATTAACCGATCCGCTTTCGGCTCAATTTCATTTAACATTTTATCCAATAATGTTGAACTCAACTTTTTGGGTAATCCTAAACCCTCCCCAAAAGTAAAGACATCCTCGCGCGTTAATTCTGCTAGTGTTTTCGCATTACCCATTGGCTGTGAAAGCTGTGCATTCAAATGCCCTCGCTCGCCTTCATAAATAGCAGTACTAATCAAATCATACATTGGCGATAAAACTGCCCCTTGCGTTCCAACCAAACAAGAAAGGTTTTTTAAATGAGCATCTGTATTACCCACAATAGCGTTAAAGACTGCCCAGTTAAATATTGCTATCTTAGCAGCACCCTTACCGCGCAAGCTTTCAGCAAATTGGTTTAACTGTTCAACATTACTCAATGCGTATTTGGCAGAGCGGCTTAGACCTAACGCCTGACAAGCATCAAGCGCATGAACACGCTTTTGTTCCGGAAAAATACCAGTTCTGTCAAAACGCTCAAT
>JBATHQ010000134.1:0-4201 GCA_049667005.1 Psychromonas sp. | reverse complement strand
GTGATTTAAAAGGAAAATATGCCGGCAATCCACTGAGCTTTAAAATTGAAGGTGCATTACAACTTATCGCTGAATTAAAAGTGCATGTGCTGTCTAATCATTATATTAAAGAGGGGTTGTCTCTTGCTCAGGTAACACCAGATGTGCGTGATTTAGGTTTAAAACAATTTCAAAATCCAGCGATGCTGACAGCATTTGCTTATTTAGAGCAACAAGCTGCTTTATCTCGCCAGTGATAATGATATTCAACTACTTCAAAATGCAGATTTCAGCATCTTGAAGTGGTTGCGGCTATTTTATCAAACCTGATTAAATCAATTTCTATCTCCCCTTTGCAAAGCTTAGGTAGAGGTGTTAAATGCCAACCATTGCTTGCTTAATCCCCTCCGAAATAAATTATTTATCAAAAAACGCTGTGCTGCAAAATTTATTTAAGTTGTTGATTTTAAAATATTTCATTCTATTTTAACTGTTATTTCTTAGTGGTTTGATGTTTTCTACTGTTAAATAAATATTTTCTGATCTTTGCTGACTTTTTGTTAATCGATAAATGCTTTATGCAGCTTTACTACATATATCAAAATGAACTTTACAGGTTTTTTTTTAGAGCAAAAAAGACTAAAAACAAAGGGATTTTTTCTTTACTAAAAATAGGTTTAACTGCGATTATTAGGCACAGAAAAAGACCGGCATAATTACTATGTTAGTTGAAGCTACACAGATTAATTTATTTTGGAGTTACGTATGGCAAATAAAACCTCTCAGAAATTTGAAGATGACAGTCAAGCCGAAGATGAATGGGTAGATGATGACTGGGATGATACGAATGTGATCAACGTTGATGATGAAGAGGTAAGCGAAAATAATATCAAAGAAGATCAAAAAAAACGTGATATTGAAAAAGCTAAGATTCGTCGCAGTATTGAAGAGTTTAGAGAGCAAAAAAGATTAAAAGAATTATTGGGTGATGATTTCGACGATTTCGATGATTAAATGAGATCACCTGCATAACCAAAAGCACTCCCGGTTAATAACTGGCAGTGCTTTTTTATTATTTACCTGCCTATTTTTCACTTTCCTGCCATATTTTTGTCATAAAAATATGTTATAAATTTTCCCTGAGCAATGTGTATCAATGCTGGTTTAGATCTTGTTGCAGACAGCCAGATAGAACCTGCACAATAAAGCGAGGTGGTGTCATGTCGAATAATAAAATTATCGATAAGCAAAACAAAAATATGTTACCGGAGCAAGTTGTCTCAGATGAAATAGAATGGCAACTGGCAGTTAAAGCATCCAAAGAAAAGTATAAAACATCCTCTTGTCGAAGTGCGCATATTACTCGTGAAAATCTGCAATACTTTAAAGACGTAGATTATGGCGATGAGCCTAAAGGCAGCGACTTTGATGACTATTATAATTAAATATTACTGCTGCTATTTACAAGTCAGCATAACGTAATTTTTTTAAAACGTTTGTTCGAAAAGTTATGACTTAGAATCTTTTAATATTTCTTTGTCGGTAGGCATAGGAGGATAATAAATTTCTGATATGATAATAAGGAATTCATATGAAGTTTAAAAATTTACTTATTGCAACTGCTTTATTATGCATCCCCTTGTCAATAATGAACACGGGGTTAACAGCAACGCTGTTTGACTTGAGTGCATTCATACTACTGTGTTTTATTTTATTTACTCAAAAAAAGCGTGTCAAATAATCTATTCCGCTGCGGTTAATCCAATAAAGTTAATTAACTGCATTGGATTAAATGGGCAAAATCCGTTGACAATAAACCCAAAAAACGAGGGTGTAAATCAAACGGCTATAACAGATGATAGTAGGGCGCTTTAGTTTCTATGCGTAAATCAACTAAGGGTTTACCCACGGTGAAATGGTAAAGACTTTGCCAGCTATTATCCTGAAAGCCAAGCAACTCATGCAGTTGATCATCGAAGAAACAGCCAATGCCGGTGCCCCTTAAAGCAAACGCTTCTGCTTCTAAATATAACACTTGTCCGATTAAACCTGTTTCCCAAAATAAGCGCGGATAATGACTTGGATCCTCGTCTATTACTGCAGCAAATTCCGCGACCATTGCCAAACTAAAGGCACTATCGCCTGCAATCGCTTGGTTGCAGCTAAGGGTTTGTGCTGTCGCTCTAAAATCTCCTTTTTGTAACCGGTACAGTGGAAAATCTTCGTTTACAATCAACCAATCAAAGCTGGCATGGCACTGTTTTTTTAATGCCTGCAGGTGTTGTTTATCTCTTAGCCAAATATAAAGACCCGATGGCAGACCCTTTACCGCATGGACAAAAAGAATGAGTTCTACCCTTGGCGGATAGGGGAAAAGATCAAAAGGGCAGCCATTGTCCACTAATGTTCTGCTTAACATATGCAAAAAAATGGGCAGATCTGTTGTACTGCTTTGTTGATCATATTGCTGCGCGCTGCGTCTCTTTCTGATAATGGCTTCAGCGCTGTAGGGGGAATTGAGTTGGGTCACGCTATTGTCAGGCCTCTGCGCTGTAAAGTTGGTCATTTGGCAATCTTGTGCCTGCGCGGCCTGCTGTACGCGTTTAATAATTTCCCAGTCGACATGCTGAGCACTGAGTTGATTAGCTTTATGTTGATGGTTAAGTATTTTTTGCTGTTTAAACCATTGCCCGATTTTATCTTTATCAATCTCTTTAACGTCAATCCAACACAGACAATCTGCACACTCCTCTTCGCCGGCAATAGTATCAAGTCCTAAGAAATCATTTAATTTCTGCTCACTGACCTGAGGAATCAGGGTCATTTTCCATCCGTTGAGGTTACAGGCAAAACGTAAGGCCGCCAAAGCATGGCCGACATCATGCTGGCAATAACGATAAGCTCTCTCGCCATATTTCCAGGCTTCCCGCCAAGTAATACTGGTCAGTATTAAGCCAAAACCGCCTAATGCATTAAAACTATCACTGGCTTGTTGATCAAAAATTGCGGTTTCCTGCAAAAGATGCAGATAAGGGTGGTAATGTGCGAGGCAAGCAGGGGGGTGAGAGAAACCCGGTAATAACAGATAGCATTCAGTCGGGTGTAAATTTCCACTCGACGGGTTTATTCTTAATGCCCATTCGCTGCCCGCATATTTTTTCCAGGCAGATAGTCCCATACTCAATGATAACAAGGTGGAAATAGAGGAGAGATTAATGGGTGAAACGGCATCTATTTGATAAAGCGCGTTATAGGGTAGGCGGCGATCTTTTTCTATTAAGGGTAATTGAATTTCTCTGGCGCCTGCATAACTACGAAATGGGATGGGTTGGTTTGCCCAATCCATATAACCGCTGGATCGTGCCGGGCGATCTGCATAATGTTTGGTTTCTTGATGGTAAGCTTTTACAGTAGCGCTATTGATCACTTTTTTGATACCCATTATATATTCCTCCATACTCACAGATGAAAATTTGTTATCAGATTGAGTATACAGCTTGTATGAGTGATTGATTAATTTAGTCAAATTTGATTTAGAGATTGTAATTTAGCTCTGATTAAGATTAGCTATTGTATTATAATTTTTTCACCCGTTTAAATAAGGAACCTGTATTCGATGTTTATTAACAGTAATTTTGATGGCGGAAATATCCTCTGCCTAACATGTAAAAACCCGGCTGATATTCAGTTACAGATAAAAAATGATCATAATAGTGATTTTTATCAGTGGTTTTATTTTCGTTTAAGCGGTGCGCAGGGTAAAAATTGTTCATTAAAAATTACCAACGCCGCAAATTCATCCTACGTAGAGGGGTGGCAGGGTTATCAAGCCGTTGCTTCATATGATAAAGTTTTTTGGTTCAGAGTAGACAGCAGTTATCAGAACGGTATTTTTCAAATTGATCATGTGCCCGAGTTTCAATCTGTTTATTACGCTTATTTTGCGCCCTATTCAATGGAACGCTATGGTGATTTTATTGCCAAAGCGATGTTGGATCCTAAAGTACAACTTGAAACACTGGGGCAAACCCTCGACGGGCAGGATTTAGATCAGTTAATTATCAGTACACCTGCACTGCCGGGTAAGTCTAATGCTGATAAAAAGAAAATATGGATCAATGCGCGGCAGCATCCTGGTGAGACCATGGCATCCTGGTGGATGGAAGGCTTAGTTCAACGTTTATTGGATGAAAATGATTCAATAGCAAGGGCTTTATTAGAA
>JBATHQ010000133.1:0-3225 GCA_049667005.1 Psychromonas sp. | reverse complement strand
ACGCTTGTCGGCCAGTTTACATGGCTGATAAGTCCGGCACTGGGTTGAAACTCTTTATTGGCATCTTCGGCGTATAAACGTACCTGAATGGCATGGCCATTGGCGACCAGATTTTTATTCAGTTCGTTTAATGCAGGCAGTTGGTTGGCCGCCAGATTGATCATCCACTCAACCAGATCGACGTTATACACCAGTTCGGTAACGCCATGCTCAACTTGCAGGCGGGTATTTACCTCCAGAAAATAGAATTGCTGCACCTGCTGATCGAACACAAATTCAACCGTACCGGCACTGCGATAATTAACCGATGCGGCTAAACGGGTTGCAGTTGAATGTAATTTTTGGCGTAATGCTTCATCTAAGTTTGGCGCAGGGCTTTCTTCAATGACCTTCTGGTTGCGACGCTGCGCTGAACAGTCCCGCTCCCCTAATGCAATGGCATGGCCTTTACCATCACCAAATATCTGCACCTCAATATGGCGCGCCTGAACAATAAATTTTTCTAAAAACAGCGCACTGTTACTAAAATTATTTTCACTTAATCTTTTTACCGAGTCATAGGCCTGGCTAAGTTCAATGGCGCTATTACAGCGCTGCATACCGATACCACCACCACCGGCAGTACTTTTGAGCATAACCGGATAGCCGATTTTTTCCGCGCATTGCAGCGCATCGTTGATATCTTCTAATATACCGCTGCCAGGTAATAATGGTACATTAGCCTGCTCAGCTAATTCCCGAGCGCGGTGTTTTAAGCCAAACTGCAGCATCTGCTCAGTGGTCGGACCTAAAAATACCAAGCCATTTTTTTCACAGGCCGCAACAAAATCGACATTTTCACTTAAAAATCCGTAACCGGGATGAATTGCCTGTGCGCCGCACTGTTTAGCGATGGCAATTACTTTTTCGATATCAAGGTAAGTTTGTTTTGCGCCGCCTTCACCTAATGAATAAGCTTCATCTGCTTGTGTCACATGTAAACTATCCGCATCGGCAAGGCTATAAACCGATACACTTTGAATGCCCATGGCAGATAAGGTGCGGATAATGCGGCAGGCAATCGCTCCTCGATTGGCAATTAATATTTTAGTAAACATAAGTTTTGACCTTTCATAAGGTCGGGTCGTCCCGAAATAAATCTGAGAGTGGTTAACAGGGTCGTCCCCGTTATCTCATTGAAGATGCTGCTGATATTGCTGATCTAAAAAAATTCAGTGTTACACTTTATCCCAAACAATCATTTCCACAGGTGTTGGGTTATAAGCATTACAGGGGTTATTAAGCTGCGGGCAGTTGGACAGTAAAACAATCACATCCATCGCGGCGGTTAACTCGACATATTTACCCGCACCACTAATCCCATCGGCAAAACTTAATCCCCCTTCCGCACTGACCGGAACATTCATAAAAAAATTAATGTTATGGGTGATATCCCGTTTGCTCAGACCAAATTGCGGATTTTCCGCCACGGCCAGTAACCAGCTATCACGGCAGGCATGCATACATTTTTTATCAATCGCGTAGCGCACGGTATTACTTTCAGTGGCACAAGCTCCGCCCAGCGTATCGTGACGACCACAGGTATCAGCCGTTATCTCAAGCATCAGATTGCCCTCGTTGGACAATAATTTGGTACCGCTGGTGAGATAAACATTGCCCTGCTCACGAATGGTATCGATTGCACTGTAACGCTCACTGGGATCGTTGGCATTATAAAATAGGGTGTCCGCAGCCTGATTGCCTTCGATATCGAGAATACGCAGTGTCTGCCCCGCTTTGACAATCTGCATATAATAATCACCCGCTAATACGGTATCACGACGAACGGCTTTTTCTACTTGTAAAGGACTTGCGACAATCATAAAAACGCTCCTGTTGTTTGAGTCGGGTTGGCACTATGGTTATGGTCAGCATGTTGGCACTGATAACGGCGGTTATTTTCAAAACCACGACCATTTTCAGCACAGGAATTTAAACATTGATCGTCTGCCGTTATTGCAGCTGCTTTACTGATCTCAAGCTCCACTGCAAGGTGCGGATACTCAGCGACATCATTCATTGGATGTGGGCAGGTAGAGAGCACCACCAGGGTGTCCATTTCAAAGCGCAGTTCAACGGTATCGCCTGCTTTACTATGATCGGCAACAAAGCTTAATTGCCCCGCATCATCAGTTTTGACCTTACTGAAAATATTCAGGTTGGCCGCTAAATCACGCTTACCCAAGCCATATTTGGCCACCTCTACCAATAAACTGTCATAGCCATTTTGTAACCAGCTATTACGGTCGCGTTGATAATTTCTCTCGCCCCACTTAGTTTGTACTTTTTGTTTGTTGGCTACGCCACCTACGGTATCTATCCAGTTTGTGTCATCGCGAATAATTGAACAGAAAATATGTCCCATATCTGAATATAAACAGTGCCCGGTAGTCAATTTAAAGGTGTGCTGGCATTTTAACGTATCAGGTGCGTTATAACGCTCCAATAAATTTTTCGGATTATAAAATAACATCGACACATTGGCCCCACCCTGCAGATCCGTGATCGCTAATACCTGTCCTGCCGGTATCACCATCGACCAATGACTTGCTCCGGGAATGGTTTCTTGATAAATGCTTTGTGAATTATTCTTTGTTTGCATAATTTTCTCCTAAACAGTTTTTTCTTGTTCTGTTTTTTCCAATAAAGTCTGTACCGGTGCCGGTATTTTTTGCCCTGTATTTAAGGCAATATCGTAAACGATTTGTGCACCATAACGTTCCGGTTGCTGCGGATCGATGCGCGGTTTATCTAATACCCAAACACGCGAACCGAGACTGAAACCTTCTGATAAATCATGGGTTATCATAAACACGGTTAAGCCGCGTTTTTTCCATAATTCACGAATCAAGCTGTGCATATCCTTACGAATACCAGGATCCAGCGCGCCAAACGGTTCATCGAGCAGTAAAATACGTGGCTGTTTTATCAATGCCTGTGCGATAGCAAGACGTTGTTGCATCCCACCGGACAGTTCACTTGGATAACGCATAGCGGCATCACCTAAACCAACCGCTTGGAGCATCTCCAGTGCATCTTCCTGGAGCTTTTTACGCTGTTTGCCAAACACTCTGGCTAACAACGGAGAAGCGCCAAATTCAGCGCCAAGCATGACGTTCTCAAGTGCATTAAGATGCGGGAAAACAGAATATTTTTGAAACACAATACCGCGTGACTCACTTGGCT
>JBATHQ010000132.1:0-5010 GCA_049667005.1 Psychromonas sp. | reverse complement strand
TTTAGCAAAACTGAAGCTAAAAAATCGCGCATCCTGATCCTACAAATTCCTTGTTACTCATAAATTCATTAAAGCCACACAATGACATTATCTATCATCATTGTTTGCTGTTTTAATAATATTTTTAGTGTCCAGGTTAGCTTTTCTAAGTAAATACAACAATCCTGCTGAGATCGTTACTACACTCATTACAAAGGTTTTTTTATTTTCAGTGAAGAGATTAATAAGAGTATAAGGAGAGTAACGATGACTGAAAAAATTATCTATAACTGCCACTGCCATACATTTACCCATAAAAATATCCCTAACGGTTATTTCCCCTTTTTTCTAGTGCCGGCTGCAAGAGTCGGCGCTATCAGGTGGGGATTAAGGCTGATAATGAAAGGCATTGTTCCCTGGACAAAAAATGACATCGTGCATCGCTATGCTGCTTTTATCAAGGCCGCCTACAGGCAGACGCAGGCAGAGAACCTGGCACATCTGGCTAGTTACTATCCGCAGCAGACAAAGTTTATCGTATTACCCATGGATATGGCTTATATGGGCGCGGGAACCATTGAAGAAGATATAGATGAGCAACATGCAGAACTCGCTCTGCTAGCCAAAGATCCTCAGTATGTTGATAAACTCATTCCCTTTGCTCATATTGATCCCAGACGTCCAGATGCGTTAAACAGATTAAAGTCATTAGTGGAAGAGGATAACTTTAAAGGCGTAAAAATCTATCCGACGCTCGGTTATCTGCCCACTCATAACGTGTTAATGGATGATATTTACCCCTATATGATTAAGAAAAATATCCCGCTTATGGCGCATTGTTCACCGGGGTCAGTCAATAGCAAAGAGATCAGCCGCAGTGAGGCGCACGTCATGGCGGACCCTTATCAATACCGGGATGTGATGAAAGCATTTCCAGCATTAAGGATTTGCTTGGGTCATTTTGGTGGCATAAGAGAATGGCAAAGGCATATTAATGAACCGCGAGATGCGGATAACCCAACCTGGTTATCTAAAATACGGGAACTCATCAAAAGTGGTGATTACCCTAATCTATATACGGATATCTCTTATACTATCTTTAATTATCAGGATAATTTTCCGTTGTTAAACATCCTGTTGGAGGATCAGCAGATGATAGAAAAAGTGTTGTTCGGATCTGACTTTTATATGGTTGAGAGTGAGAAATATTCAGAAAAACGCTTGTCTACCGATTTAAGATCTTCTCTGGGGGAGAAAAAGTTTTGGAAAATAGCCAATGAAAATCCTAAGGCTTATCTTGGATAATACTTTATGCACTGAGAGGTAGACCATGGTGAGTATAGTGCTCAAGGCAATCGGGATATGGCTGATAATAGTCTTTGCTGCAATCTGCAATGGCCTGTTTCGTGAAAAGGTTTTAACCTCATTAATCGGTGCTAAGCTTGCGTTGCCTGTCAGTGGGCTACTTTTATCACTGCTGGTGCTATTTGTTGCGTTTATCTTTATCCCTTTTTTTAATACTCAGCAGCCCGGCATCTATTTTGCGGTTGGCATTTTGTGGGTAGCAATTACATTAGCTTTTGAACTGCTGTTTGGGCATTTTGTGCTGGATAAATCCTGGCAGGAGATCATTCAGGTATTTGACATACGCAATGGCGACTTGTTCACTGTGGTACTTTTGATCACCGCAGTGGCCCCCTGGATTGCAGCTAAAGCAAGAGGCATTTTATGACTGCAACAACGCTTAATGAATCAAGTGTTATGGGCTCTGCAGTTTAATGATTAAAAGGAATATGATGCTAAGCGTTGAACTGCTTAAAGAGGTACTGGAGATAAGGTAGAAAAAGGTACCGGATATTAAGTCAAACAGATAACAGACGCATCCGCCAGATGAATTTCTGTGCTAATGCATTGGTCAGGTAAGAGATTAAAAAGTGAGGGCAGCATGAGTGAAGAAACGCAATTTGCAATCGGCGGTGCACAAGGGGCTTTGGTTGAACAGCTTTGCCGTATGAGTAATCGCCATGGTCTTATATCCGGGGCGACCGGTACCGGCAAGACCGTCACCCTGCAGGTTCTGGCGGAAAGTTTTTCCCGGGCAGGCGTCCCAGTTTTCACTGCCGATATCAAAGGTGATCTTTCGGGGCTGGCAAGTACCGGCTTAGCGCATGCGAAGATAGATGAGCGCCTGGCAAAAATACCGTTAAAAAATTATCAGCAGCGTGCCTACCCGGTTGTCTTTTGGGATATTTTTGGTGAACGCGGTCATCCTATCAGATCAACGATTTCAGAAATGGGGCCGTTATTATTAACCAATCTGCTGAGTTTAAATGATACCCAGTCCGGTATTTTATATGGCTGTTTTAAAATAGCGGATGATCAGGGGCTTTTATTGCTCGATTTGAAAGACCTGCGCTCTATGCTGACCTGGATGGGCAACAATGCCAATGAACTGCGCAATGAATACGGTAATATTTCCAGTGCCAGTATCGGTGCTATCCAGCGGCGTTTAATGGTGATGGAAGAGCAGGGAGCTGAATACTTTTTCGGTGAGCCTGCGGTAAAACTTAGCGATCTTATGCAGGTCGATTTTTCTGGAAATGGGGTGATCAGTGTTTTTGATGCGACCAAATTGATGGCGCAGGCTCCGCGTGTATATTCTACTTTTTTGCTGTGGCTACTTTCAGAGCTTTTTGAACAGCTCCCTGAAGTGGGCGATCATGACAAACCTAAAATGGTCTTCTTTTTCGATGAAGCACACTTGCTCTTTGATCAGGCTCCGAAGGTGCTGGTTGATAAAATAGAGCAGGTCGTACGTTTAATTCGCTCTAAAGGTGTGGGCATCTATTTCATTACTCAAAGTCCGCTGGATATTCCCGAGGATATTCTTGGGCAACTGGGCCTTAAAATCCAGCATGCGCTGCGCTCCTTTACACCGAATGACCGTAAAGTTATTAAGAGTGTTGCTCAAGCGTTTCCGCCTAATCCTGATTTTGATACCGAAACGGCGATCACTGACCTTGGTATCGGCGAGGCGCTTGTCTCGGTACTGGATAATAAAGGCCGGCCGCAAGCCGTACAGCGTACTCTGATCTGTCCTCCTGAATCCTTCATAGGTCCGCTAACAGAGCAACAACGGCAGGATAGAATAGCCCGATCTCCGTTAGCTGGACGCTATGATAATGTTGTTGACCGTGAGTCTGCCTATGAAATACTCAAGGATAGGGCTAAACAGATGCAGGCTCAGCAGGATCAGGCCGAGTTGGAAAGTCAAAAAGAAAAAAACAGTGTAAAAGCTAAACCGGCAAGCGGCAGGCAAACCCCAATGGAAGCCTTTATAAAGAGTGCGGCACGCGCTATCGGTAGCCAAGTTGGCCGGCAAGTTATTCGCGGGATCATGGGCTCTATTTTTGGCGGACGGCGCTAATATAGAATATCCATAATAAATGGTCGAAAATGGCGTAGGAAAAAAACAATAGTAAGAAAGCGTTTGACTGAACAATTGCAGGCTATTGAGATTGAAAACAACGCTATTATCATTTACTTTAACTCGCAAGTTTGATCAGATAGTTATGCAAAATGGTATTAATTAGGGAGGTTTTATGGAAATCGATCAGGATAAAATAGATGAAGCGGCATTAGCACTTTTTTACCTAACGATGCACGATAACTGCAGAGCTTATAAGGAGATTGACTGGCAAATCATTCATCGGCTGGCTAAAAAAGGGCTGATTGACAATCCGGTTGGTAAAGCGCCGTCAGTGGTGTTAACCGATGAGGGCTTAAAACAATCGCAGGCATTATTTAACAAATTATTCAGTAAATAACCGTCGGTATATAAACAGGAATCAACATGAGCAGTTGTACGGAATTTGCGGTATTTGAAGTATCAAAAGATAACTTAAAACGGGTTCTTCAATTGAGTGAGTCCTTATTCCAGGAAATTAATGCCGGTGAGAAAGTTATTATCTCCCATGAAATATTAAGGAAAACGGATAATGATGATGAGATATGCTGGCACTTGATCTGGTCCAGTCCTGAGGCGGCACTGGCGACCTCCAAAAAATGGTCGCTCTATCCGAGCAGCAGCGAGTTAGAGTCATTAGTTGGGAATAAACTTTATTATGGGCACTTTGTCAGCATTATTTAACGATTATGGCATAGATTGGACTTAATAAAGTCGTTTTGTACTCGAATGAAAGCAGCAGCACTCCGGATTGTTTTAGGACCGGATTGTTTTAGAATGCAATCGCCGCTAGTCGTTATACTGCTCATAAATCATCGCGTCTTTTCGGGGGATATAGTCTTGATAAAGCGAGCCGCTTCTATAGCCGGAGCAGGTTTTTCCCTTGTAAACCACCAACAGAGCAAGGAGCCAACAGTAACCATTACAACGCCTTGCCAAAATGTTGCAGTCAGTTCAATATTTAATATCCATGCTGATAAAAAAGTAGAAAAAATCGGAGTGAAATACGACAGGGTTGCCAGAAGCATCATATTGCCGCCAATAATACCTATGTTCCATAATGCATATCCGCCCGCCATTGCCATTCCGGTTAACAACAGGTCAACCGTTGCGTCTGCAGTAAATATGATGGCAGGTTGATCACTAATAAGGAATTTAATCCACAACGCGACTGCTGTTGCAATAAAGAACCAGGTGATAGCGTTCTTGCCGTTGGCAAGCTGCTTGGTCACATTGCAGTAAAATGCCCATATAAAAGCACCGCTAAACGCCATTGCGTAACTTGCTGGATTGCTTGCGATGCTCGTTGCCATGTGCGCAAGCGAAATTCCCTGATCGCCGCCCACCGTCCAGACTACCCCGAAAAATGACAGGGCTATCGCCGGATAAAGTGCCTTATTAACGGGATTTTTACTGGTAAATGCAGCGAGCAAGACAGTCAAAGATGGCCATAAATAGTTAATTACCCCCATCTCAACCGCTTGAATTCGATTATTTGCCATTCCCAGCGCCAGCGATAAGCAAATTTCGTAGCTGACAAACAGCGCACCACCGATTAAAAGGTA
>JBATHQ010000131.1:0-2108 GCA_049667005.1 Psychromonas sp. | reverse complement strand
CCACATATTTAAAAGAGTTTTGGCTCTGGTAATTACAAATGTGTATAAGTTATTGATAACAAGCACCGAGTAACGAGTAACGAACTTCTAGCTGCGAACTTCGTGGCTCTCGACTCGAGGCTTATGGCGCATAACCCGGTTGTTTTGTAAGATCATCACAGAGCACTGGCGCTGAATAAATGGTCATACCGCGGTTGGATCAATAGAGAACGTTTCAGAGGGCAAATCTTAACAAGGAAATATCAAAAAATGAGATGATTGAAAAAAACATCTCGAATTTAAATTACAGCCATTTATACTTGCAAACATAAATCAACAATCGGTTGTCCTGCCTGTTTTAATACTTCCCGTCTGCACAATCGGGTAGCATTAGCTTTAATTCAGGCAGTATTAGAACACATTAATCATCATCAACATTGGATGGAAGAATTGGGTAAGATAAGCATTAAACAAGACGATCGTCTGTCGATCAAACTGACTCACCAGTTACGTCAAGGTGCATTTCGACGACTTGATGTTTACTTTTCCCTGCCCAAAGAGATGAACATTAATAAAAATACCCTTTCTGAGACGGATTATTTTAATTCGGGGATCCTGTCACGTTGTGCTTATTTTACTGAAGGGCTGCATTTACCGATACTGCACTCGCGCTTTGCCAGACGGATGAAACGTTCACCGGAGGAGTATAAAAACCACCTTAATCTGTTTGCCTTTCAATATATCGCGGCGCTTGATACCGATATTCAAGAAACCCTTAATATCGATGATAGTGAAGGGTTAGAGAACTTTTACAACGCCGCGCAGGACATTGCCAATCACAGTATTACGATTTTAACCAAAAACCGCAGCCATGCGCCTAAAAGTGACAGCTTATCGGCAATCTTTGAGAACGTGGATAATTACTTGTCCTGGTATACTGAACAGGCAATCTTAAGCATGTTAGTCAAGAAACCACGAGTATCTGAGTTTTCTGAAGAGCGTCTCGCGCTATTACAGCTCTGTGAAAATGAAAATTTATACCGTAAAACCAAAGTCTATAATTCACAGGCAACACTCAACGATCCCAACCGCATTGCCAATAAAATGCACTTATTGCGCCGTTTAATTGAATACGGTGTGATTTTTAAAAGTGACACGCTGAGCTTAGGCAATATCACCCGTAAAATTGTTACCGGTGTCGCAACCGCATTGATAATGAGTGTGGTATTGGTCTTAATTATCAAAACGCAAGGCGCTTTCAGCACGCTGACCTCTTTGATGATTTTTATCCTCGCGATCATTTACGGGGTGCGCGAAGTTTTCAAAGATGATTTTAAAAATCTGCTCTGGCAGTGGATCCGTAAAGGTAAGGCGAAATGGGCAACGACACTGACCGATCCGACCAGTCGTCAGGAGATAGCGAAACAGAAAATATGGCTGGATTATAGCAAGAGCAGCAACCTGCCGATGAAAACGCAGGAGTTATTGGCGAAACGCCATATGCAGAATAAACAGAGTGCAGAGATCCTACATTTTCGATGCCAAAACAGAGTGTTCAGTGATGGGTTTCAACCGGGTTATAACACCCTGGAGGAAAGCATTACGTTTAGTTTTCTGCCTTTTGCGCGCTATTTAGAGCGCGGTAGCGGTAAGGTTTATGAGCAAAATGCGCCATCAGCAAATAAAGAGAAAATTAAAACCACCGCCATTGAACGCCGCTATCAGATAAATATCGTGGTGGCAGTCAATCAGGGTGAATATAGAGAGGAGTTCGAGCGTTATAGGGTCACGCTGAACCGCTCCGGTATTATCGAAATTGAAAAAGCAGGCGAATCAGCTCAGCCGGATCAGCCGGAGACGGATCGTTATTCGAAATTAAAAAGCTTACTGCACATTAAAAAACGCATCCGCTAAAAAGCGGAGTCTTGTTCCGTTCGGTTGTGCTAAGTATTCAAGGAATAATTATCCGGTATTTTGAGCTCGCACCTCGAAAGCGTCATGCTCTCTCAATAGCGAAACAATGCGGCTACATTATCCCCTTCCATTTTTCTAGCAAGCAGGTATCGCTTTAGCAATAAAATCAAGGAAGATTTTGTAGGCTTGGCATGTACAGGGATGTGCATTCCAAG
>JBATHQ010000130.1:0-1715 GCA_049667005.1 Psychromonas sp. | reverse complement strand
AGGCGATAAAACAGTTTGTGCCCCTGAATTACAACATGAAAAAAACCATTCTGCCGCAATTCCAGATCTGTTTATCTGATGCCGGACATATTCTTGGTTCGGCTATTATCGAGCTTTGGTTAGGCGTCGGCAAGGCGCAGAAAAAACTGGTCTATAGTGGTGATTTGGGCCGCGTAGGTATGCCCATTCTTCACGATCCGACAAAAATTCTCGATGCGGATTTAGTCTTATTGGAAAGCACCTATGGCGATCGACTGCACAGAAGTTGGCATGACACGATTGATGAACTAAAAAAAATTTTTTCTGCAACGATCAAAGGCAGTCAGGGGAATATATTATTACCTGCGTTTTCAGTGGGACGTGCGCAGGAACTGCTTTATCTGTTTCATCTTTATGCTAAAGAGTGGGATTTGGCACGTTGGAAAATATGCCTGGATAGCCCGATGGCCATTGAAGCCACAACTGTATACACAAACAACTACCCGATAATGGATGAAAATTACAAACGCTTCACACGTCAGCATCCCGGACAGCATCCGCTATTATCCAATATTGAATTTATTCAAAGTACCGAAGAATCAATTTTACTAAATCAGATTACCCATGGATTAATCATTATTGCCGGCAGCGGCATGTGCAATGGCGGGAGGATCCGCAGTCATTTGGAGCACAACCTGTGGCGTAGTGAATGCGATATCATAATTTGTGGTTATCAAGCCTTAAGCACCCCGGGCAGAATGCTGGTAGATGGTGCCGAGCATCTTACTATTCACGGTCAAGCGATTGAGGTGGCCGCCAGAGTGCACACCGTGGGAGGCTTATCGGCCCATGCAGATCAGGCAGAGTTAATCAATTGGTATCATCATTTTAAAAACAAACCGCCATTAATATTGGTGCATGGAGAGCCTGATGCTCAGCAGAGTTTAATGGTTGCATTAAACGACGACCGAAATACTCAACCGCGAAGATTGTGGGCTGCGCAGCATGGTGACAAACTGGATCTGAATTGTTTACCTGAATTTGTCTGGATAAACGAATAATACACAAGCCTGTTGCTGTTGTTATTCTGCGGGAGGCTCGTTTTCACTCCAATTCAAGTTACGATGATCAAAATCATCATCTAAGGTGGGTTTGATAATTTGAAAATAGGGGGAGATATCAAAATCTCTCGGTGCAAAAAGGCTGCTGTGGCGAATACTCAGAAACTCCTCATAACAATCCATGCAGGAGGGATCCTGAGATTTGGCAACAATGCTTTCCGGCAGAATGGGGTAACGTATTGACTGAAAAGCTTCAGCAATAAGGGAGGAGCATATTGCTCTGGTCGGATCACCGCTGCCCAGCGCCAGCATACGCCGACGCCAGTGAGCTGGTGCAGGTGGTGTTTGAATCAGATAACGGGCCAGATCAAAAATGTTTTTCAAATCGTACTGATGACCAATTCTAGACATCGCAGCATCCACAACCGTATCAATCTCCTCTGCAGTCAACCCTATCGGACGACAGATGCGCGTGTGAGCCCCCCAATATTCACTTAGCGGCAGCACACGCACTCCTTCCAACACGTCGGCTTCAAGCAGCTTGGCTTCATCCATTTGCGCAGCGGCTAAGTTTTGAATATCTGAAATAACCAGCGCCGCATGGGACCAGGTTGACTGGGAAAGATATTTGATTGCGGTACTAAAGCGGCTATCTCCTTCCACCAGCAATACATC
>JBATHQ010000129.1:0-2065 GCA_049667005.1 Psychromonas sp. | reverse complement strand
GCCGGGTGGAGATTACCTGTTGATTTATAATCTTGGAGATGGTGAAGGGGTGTTTTCCAAATGGTTTTTTACCTTCTCAGGTAAACTTGCTTTTATTATTAAAGATTACATCGACAGAAAATTTATATAACTATTCCAAGTTTAGGCATGAGTTAACAGCTATTCGTCATAGTATAAAAATCAAATATGAGAAATACGAATCATGAAAAAAGTCAGTTTTATTAATATTGAAGACGAGGGTGTGGACTTAATATTATCATTTGCAGTCTATGATACAGAGCCATTAGCGTTGGAAAGTCTGATCCTGATGAGGACGCCAAGATATGAGCGTCTATTCGATGATGATCAGCGAGGCGTTGCCGTTTCATTTAAAAATCATGAACAAAGCTGTCGTCTAAAAAGCGTGCTGTTAGGAACTGATTTTGTTGAAATTACTGATGAAAAAAATAAATATATCATGGATCTGGAACGTGTAGACAAAGAAGATATACATGCATTAGAAGAAATATTGAAGAAAATGAATTTTGATAATCGATTCACTATAGTCCGAGTCTAGTAATTTAGCCCATCGACGGAAAGGGGCCGCAAACGAGAGATATTGACAGCTCTAATGAGATGCTCCGGTCAAAGCAATTATGTGATGGTTAGATAAATTAAATAATTGTTTTGGCAAACCTCTTTTAGCCCGATAATCCGGATCGCAACGTCAGTTTTTTATCTAATAGATCCACAACACCTTCATCAGAGGAAAGCGCTAATGGCATGTCAGGAAACGCTTTTTTAACAGATTGGAAAAGCGCGACAAGTTAGTGAAATACAAAAAGGTCAGCAGCCCACAGAGGGCTGTTTGGCTTGTTTATTGATCAATAAAATAAAACAAAAAAACCAAAAAACCAAGAGGAAAGTAAAATAAAAATCAAATAATAAACCTGCTTGATCTTGTCGAGTATTTTAAAAAACAATTTCAATTATCCTGTCCGCCTATCATCTTATTGCGATACTCTTCTGGACCTGGACTTCAATATGCTGAATTTGAAAAGAAATATCTGGTTACTTTTCTATATTATTGTTTTTATCGGCAGCATCCTGTTGGCAATCGCTATTTATGACAAGTATCAACAGATAGTAAAGGAAAGTAAAAATGCTCAGCGCTACCTGACACAGGTTGACCAGAAGCACCTTAACGTATTATTTACTTATCATGAAACGATCCAGAGCTTGATTGCAGATGAATATATCAATAACCGAAATTTTGATAGCAACAAACTTAATACCTTATACAAACTCAATCCGCTTTTACTGGATATCTGGGTCTTTTCAAAAGAGGGTGAGTTGCTGCGTGCCACTCTTCCTGGTGTTAGCTTCCCTAACATGCTGAAAAATGAAAACACCCGTAAATGGTTTCAGGAAGCGCTTAATAGTAACGAAATGGTAATTGGCAAACCTTATCTATTGCAATGCATTGATAAATGGATCCTCCCGATCCGTAAAAGAGTCCTGGATAATAACGGTAATATCGTTGCGGTTATCTCAACCGCTCTGGATTTAAGCAAACTGCAGGATCAGTGGAAGAAAGAGGATAATCAGGGTAATACGATTAGAGTCATTTTAAGTCATGGTGGTTTTCTAGTTGTCGATTCAGATATAAAAGTACAGGACGCTCCCGACCATTACGAACAGGCATATAAACCCGTATATTATAATCACAAGAGCAGCACCTACGAGAAATACAGTTTCCCTGTAAGGGCGTTAGCTAAGCAAATTAATGGGTCATTAACAAAAAATGCAAACTCAAAATCTGTTATACAGGGTAGTGACTTGTTGGATAGCGGCTTGCAGGATAGCGACTTACAAAATGTGCACACTACACCTTCCTATCTTGATAAGGGAATATCCTCTGAAATATTCTATACGCGAAGCCATAACGCACGCTACCATTTTGCAATTACCGCTGAAATACCCTACTACCGCTTGTACCAGAAACTCTTTACGGAGAGTTTATTCGCTTCGGCTTTTTACCTGCTGTTTATTATTGTTGTGTTTATGCTGTTTCGTTGGATAGATA
>JBATHQ010000128.1:0-2105 GCA_049667005.1 Psychromonas sp. | reverse complement strand
AAATCATCTACACACCAAGTACCACGACTTGGCAATATAAAATTTTGCCAATCATCATTACTACCATATTCTATTAGCGTTTGTCCCTTAATGAGGGCAGCAAGCCATTCTGGATCAACTGTTTTCCCTATCGGATGAAAACCATATTTGATTAACAATCCGCAGCTCACTGCAAAATAGGCACGTGCTTTCCAATAATCATTTTGAGTTTTACCAGCAAGGTGATAACGGTAAATTTTACGTTTCTTAATATGCGCGATCACTTCAGTGATTAAAATCACCGCATTGTTTTCATTAGGGTGAGACTTATCTGCTTTTGCGGTTAATACATAGGTATTAAATTGCGTGTCCGGCCTATTACTTTTAAACGCAGTTATATATTTTTCACAAGCCCCATTGTCTTCGTAGAAGCTGGGAATATCGTAAATTTCTGCAGATGTACCTTGCAACCATTCCAAATTGACAGCAAATAGCTCTGCCGCATCTGTTAAGGTTTGTGTGTCTAATTTCTTTAATAACGCTGTTTCATCCTTACAATCATGCTTGGTTAAATCGTGACCAAAGAAGCGAGGTATTTTGTTACGCTGAACACCGTGGGATTCGAACAATGCGATAAAACGGGCAGCAACAGTATCCATCTTGATCAACGTAACTGAATGGTTTGTTGTTTTCGAAACTAAATACCAGACAACAAAAGCCGCAACTACTGTAAAAAACACACCAATTATTGTTATAACATCCATATCTATTTGCATCGCTTTCCAATTTATATTTTATCTATTCTTGATTCGTAAAAATCTAGTTAACCAATGTGTTGAAGGTGGGTTCGTCATGGAGCTTTAGAAACTCGAAGTTACTTAATTGAACCATTTCCCTCTCCTCACTCGCCATTCTGAATAGCTCAATTATTAGCCAACAGTTTGATTTTTATAAGGACATTCAATTTACATGAAATTCAATTCAATTCCAGTATTCAGGTAAGTATTTATAGGATTAATTTAAGATAGGAAGTTAATTTTGTTTTTTGATCTGTTTTACAATACTTTTTGTGGTATTTAATTGTTTTTTGGGAGTTGGCGATCCTGCCAGGCAGGCTTTCGGAATCGGGAAAAAGCGAGCGTAGTACGGTTCGCCTTTTATCTTCAATAAAATAACTGACTAATAACACTGTTTCTTTGTATTCCAAAGAATAAGATGTTATCTGTTACAAATTTAGTAGAAAATGCAAAATAACTCCCCTTGATACTTGCTAATGGTCGACAATATGAATGTCATAAGAACAACTTCACCAAAAAACTGGCTAATAAGCACCCTTATTATTATCTTGCTAGGCTTGGGATCCACAAACACGATAGATAGTATTGCAGAAAGCAAACTCCAAGCTTCGTTTACAAATGCATTAACTACGTTTGCTGTGGCCCGTGGAATTAATGCTGTCATATCAGTAGTGCAGGGAACCGAAGTTGCCATCGAGCCAGGGGGAATTGGCGTTACATTGACACCAGGTGAAATATTGGATCCTGCAAACGACTTAATAGAAAGGTTTTCCTGGATCATGCTTGCGGCGAGTACATCGTTAGGCGCTCAAATTATTCTGTTAAATATTGGCTCTACTGTTCTGGCCAATTACTTAGTGATTTTATCAGGCAGTATTCTTCTACTAAGTATATGGACATCTATTTTACTGAACAGCGTCTGGAGAAATATCCTGATTAAGTTAGCTGTGTTGGTGATATTCTTAAGATTTTTGATACCGATAGTCACACTGGCAAATGAGGTCGTATACAGTTCAATCCTGAGTCCCACCTATATCAACTCACAGGCAATTCTCAAAGATGTAGAGAATGATGTTCAGGAGTTGCAGGCGCAAGACAGCTCCTCTGCTTCTGCTGACTCTGAAGATAGTTTTTTAGACAACCTGAAGGGTTTTATTAATCGCACAAGCAATAGCATGAACATATCGGCTCAGTATAAAGAGTATGATGAAAAGATCTCGAATTCGAGTAAACATATCATTAATCTGATAGCAGTCTTTATATTCCAAACGATAGTCTTTCCATTAATTTTCCTTTGGCTCGCCATGAGACTTTTCCGCATACTAATTG
>JBATHQ010000127.1:0-2529 GCA_049667005.1 Psychromonas sp. | reverse complement strand
GGGGACAATGTTCACATTTACTAAAGACTTTAATTGTTGTAAAACAGTGCATTGTAAAAATTTTGCCGTTGCAGATAGTGCTGATTATATTGCCCAAAGCTGGCGATTAGGGTACTTATCTATCGGCTGTAAGTTATGTGGCAGCCACCCTCCGTGGGTGGATAATGAACTGGTCGCACAACTACTAAAAGAGAAGCTTGATCTCCTCTTCGCCAGAAAGTTAACCGACTGTCCTGCATGTGCCCCCTATTTTTTCTTCACTGGAAGCCCTAAAGCAACATTGCACGGATATACCTCGGCCGGTCGTCAGAGAAAAAAGTGCGCCGTGTGCCAGCGTGTGTTTACCCAACCCTGTTTTAAAAACAGGAATGCGCTCAGGCAGATTTTAAGCTGCATTATTGCCAATAAAGCGATAACAGTATCAATTAAGGAGACAGGCTTATCGGCGCGCTTATACTATTTCTACCTGGAAAAATTAGCGCAGATTTTCGCAACTTTCAGCCGCTTAAACGAGGAGAAGGTGATGCGCAGGTCTACTCTTGCCCTGTATTCGCACGGTAAGGTGCTGCATCTTTCTCATCAAAGAGGTTTTTATACCCTAATGACAGCAGAGGTTGACAGTGGTTATATCGTTCTGCAAAGCAATAATTTAACCAATATTCCTTTGCCAGAAGACGATATTTATCAGAGTAGGGAAAATACAATCATATCTGTCGATAACAGCGCGGATTTAGAAACTCGTTTGGCCAACCGATATCAGCAAAACCTGCAGCGCAAGCATTTTGAGCAGTTACTGGTCGGTGAATTAAAGCCACTTGCCAAGAGTTTGTTGATCTCCCCAGATAAATTGGCTTATGCGCATTTTCAGCTATTAAATGCCTTTACTGCAAAAGCATCATCTTATCGGCATTTTATAGAGCATGAAAGTTGCCTGAGATCCGCGGCTTTAATGGCATCCTGCACGAATATAAAAAAATTTACGGCTGAGGTTTATTTCTATTTAGCGCATTCTAAAACAGAAAATAACCTGCAGGGGAAAAAAATTGGCTGGTGGGATGATAAATGGTTCAGTAATGATTTTGGTGCTTACTGCCCAATTGCCGCTAGTACGCCATTCAGCAGTAATCTGAAATTACCCGATAGCGACAGCATTGATTTGTTCTACGCCTATCTTGATAATAATATGTATAAGGGAATCAATAGTCTGAGTGTGCTTAATCACTTATCTGAGATTCACCGGGTTATATTCAATTACTGTGATCTGAAAAACAGTAGCACTCGAGCAATGCAAGTAGGTTTGTGTGATAGCGTTTATACTCCGCTACAACTGCTCGATACTGCCTTGGCTACAGTAATGACAGGTTGTTAATCACCCGGGCAATTCGCAGCGTTGTCTGGAGAAGTGAATTACAAAAAAGTAAGGAATAAATAATCACAAAAATGCACTTTATAGTTGTATTTTTATTAAACATTCCTATACAATTCGCACCCTGAAATTCAATGATAAATACGTGTGGTACTTTGTTGGATGAAATAATTCATTCATGCAGAGCAGCGATGCGGCCTAATAGAGGTTTCCCTAATGAAAAATAATATTCACCCAGAATATAACGAAATTACAGCAACTTGTTCATGTGGTAACGTGATTAAAGTTGGTTCAACAGTTGGTAAAGACCTTGCACTAGATATCTGCAGTGCATGTCACCCATTCTACACTGGTACTCAGCGCGTTGTTGATACTGGTGGTCGTATTGAAAAATTCAAAAATCGTTTTGGCGCTCTTGGTAAAAAATAAACCTTATTGGTTTAATTACCCTGCTAAAATGAATAAAAAGGTGCCTATGGCACCTTTTTTTGTTTTAATTGCAATAACTTCCAAGCGCCTTAAAAAAGGTGTTAATCTGCTACCTCAAGCGCTTTTATTATTATGCGCCTGCCATCTGCAAAGGTGCGTTATGGTACGCAGGTACTCGCTCTTTAACGCTAAGCAGAGCGCGAACTATGGATGCCAAGTTTGTCGATATCAATTACCCCGTTTAAATTAACGATAAGGGATAAAAATGCAGCCTCTTTTAACAAATATTGTTGCCGCTGTTGGTCAGGTATTATTAGGAAAAGAGCAACAGGTTAAACTGGCAGTGGCATGTTTGATTGGTAAAGGGCACTTGTTACTTGAAGACCTGCCCGGTATGGGCAAAACCACACTGGCACATTGTCTGGCGCGTGTATTGGGTTTGCAATATCAACGCATGCAGTTTACTAGCGATCTGTTGCCGGCAGATATTCTTGGTGTGGCTGTTTTCGATAAAAACCAGTCGGCATTTCAATTCCATCCTGGTCCCATTTTTACCCAACTTTTACTTGCCGATGAAATTAACCGCAGCACGCCGAAAACACAAAGTGCGTTACTAGAGGCGATGGAAGAGGGGCAAGTCACCATCGAAGGTGAGACCCGTCCGCTGCCATCTCCCTTTTTTGTGATTGCCACACAAAACCCGATCTCACAATCGGGTACTTTTATGTTGCCGG
>JBATHQ010000126.1:0-1938 GCA_049667005.1 Psychromonas sp. | reverse complement strand
AAACTAGCACGGCTAGGCAGAAGTATTTCCACGCACAGCTTGAGAGGAAAAATTGTGGCTTTGCTCAAGTGAAGGCAGAAACATTTTAAACCAGTACCACTCAAAATATCGGATAATTTTTCATTGAGTACTTACAAACATCAGCGGCAAATTGGTCAGGGACAAATCAGTTTACGACAATGGCCTGAAGGGCGGAGGGCAGGATGCCCGAAGTCATTTACGCCCGTTCAGTCTCATGAGTGGGCTAACACTCACCGCAGACACGATTACGCCCGCTGTTTTTAGCTTTATATAACTGTTCATCAGCCTTCATCAGCAGTGCTTCGATACTCTGCTGTGAAAGGTTGGATAATACTGCAACTCCGATCGACACACTATATTGCAGGGTTTGACCGTCAGGCAAAGAAACCGGCGTTTCTGCCAGTGTCTTTCTGATCTCCTCGGCTTTATACAGACCGTCAGCAAGTGATGTGTCCGGCAGTAAGATCACGAACTCTTCGCCGCCAAATCGCGCCAGAATATCTGAACTGCGCAACATGTTCATACAACTGTCCGCCAAAGACTTCAGTACTGCATCACCGGACAGGTGTCCATAGGTATCATTGACGGACTTGAAGTGGTCAATATCCAACATCAGTGCGGTCAACTCGGATGATTGTCTTTGCACCCGTTGTATTTCGTGCGTTGCAAGTTGGTTAAAATAATATCGGTTGGCAGCTCCCGTCAGCGGGTCTTTGTGTGCCAGTCTAGTCAGTGATTGTTCAAGGGTTACCTGTGTACTGATATCCTGAACGCTGCATCTGCCGATCATAAGCGTGTTATTATCACTCCATCTCGATGAGATGTTACAGACAACAGGAAGGGTAGTATCATTTCTGCCGATCATCTCAATTCTTTGCTGTTCCGGCACTGCGTTGTGCAATGAATTGGTCAATTTACGGCAGGCATCATCTGAGTCTGGTGAAACAATATCACAGAGTTTACGCTTACCGACAAGCTCATCTCTGGCATACCCTAAATAGCCCAGTAGCGCCGCGTTGACATTAGTGATGATGCCTTCTGAATTTAAGGTGATATAACCAATCGGCGCATTTTCATACAGATCCTGAAAATCCTCCAGTTGCCTGCGTTTCATCTCTTGAATGTGGTGCTTTTCCTGACGATGTATTGCCATTAAAAATAGACAAAAAGCGACGATAAGATATAGAGTAATTAAAGCGATTCTCCCGCCATTACTGTTATAGATCGCGCGGGACTGCCAGTTTTCTTTAGTGGTTTCAATGAGCATATACCAGGTCCGCGCTTTGAGATCTGTGATCAGGCCGTAATCATTGGCATAAGATCCATGTGAGGTGTTGTCATAAAAATTGAGTGCATCCATTTTTGCATAGCTGAACAGATTACCATCTGAATCAATTTCGCCAGCGCGGGATTCGTGAATTAACTGCCATATCGCAGGCTGCTCGTTTTGCAGTGAGCGTTCCGGTTTGCCCAGCATCCAGCCCCATTCATTCTCCGCTTTGTGGTTCAACAGCCAGTGACCTTCTGCATTGAGCAGCATCACCCGATCCCTTGCCGGAAACTGGTTACGGTATTGATTGAGCATTCCGCCAGCTCTGTAATTTAAGATCAGCATGCCTGCAGGGACCCCTTTATTATCCAGTACCAAACGAACCGCGCGCATCATAGGTTTAAAAGGACGCTCAATTTCCCCCTTTTCGATATTTAAATCTAAAGGTGAAAAATATACCTGATTTGCCTGCAGCTGAAGACCTTCCTGGACATAATAACGAGAAAATTTTTGCTGCAATTGCGCCTCGGAAACCGCATAGGCTGTTGTAGTATTCTGATTAATTCTTAAAACCTCTTTACCTTTTAAATCAAGTAAGCGGATTTGGTCATAGCGACCATAAACATTACTGGTAAGGATCAGGGTTT
>JBATHQ010000125.1:0-10042 GCA_049667005.1 Psychromonas sp. | reverse complement strand
CCATTTGGTTTACACCATATCTGGAACGTACCTTTCTTCTTCGAAGCAGGTAGCTGTGTGAACGCCGCTGGCGAGCAACTAAACGGTATTTTAACTTGTTACCTGTCTGCAGATGAAGCAACTCGTGCTGCCGGTAATGGTTTTGGTCAATTAGCCGGTGGTTACATGTTCAAAATGTACGGTCTGCCTGCTGCCGCTATCGCAATGGCGCATTGTGCTAAACCTGAGAACCGCGCTAAAGTAATGGGCATCATGGTTTCTGCTGCATTGACTTCATTCCTAACTGGTATTACTGAGCCAATCGAATTTGCATTCCTATTCGTAGCACCTATTTTATACGCAATCCATGCACTACTTGCTGGTTCAGCTTTTGTTGTAACTAACCTGTTCGGCATGGTTCACGGTACTTCGTTCTCACACGGTCTTATTGATTTCTTAGTATTATCTGCTAACTCTCAAAAATTCCTATGGTTCCCTGTTGTAGGTCTTATCTACGCAGCTATCTACTACACAGTATTCCGTGTTGTAATTACTAAGTTAGACCTTAAAACGCCAGGTCGTGAAGCAGAAGAAGCTGAAGCCGCTGTAAAAGTTGACAGCACTGAAATGGCTATTCTGTTAGTGGCAGCATTCGGCGGCAAAGCAAACCTTGCAAACTTAGATGCATGTATTACACGTCTACGTGTTACGGTTAAAGATATTGCTTTAGTAGACCAGGCTGAACTTAAAAAACTAGGTGCAGCAGGTGTCGTTGTATCTGGTAACGGTGTTCAGGCTATCTTCGGTACTAAATCTGATAACTTGAAAACTGATATGGAAAATTACTTATCTAAATAGTAATTTACCCGGCAGGTGTTTCACCTGCCGAATTTTTAAAAGTAGAAGTCTGAAATTTTACTCACCGTTTAATTGTCAGACTTCTACTTTTTCATTTACAGCACCGCTACAACTTCCTCCGATTTTTCACCTCGAAGATTATTACTTCAAATAACTTATACCTGTTATTAACCGCGAAAATAACGTTGTGTTACAAAAGGCATTTTTTCAACGGTCATGGCTAATTTTTTGCCACGCACTTCGGCAAAAATTTCCGTACCAATGGCAGAAAAATCAGGAACAACATAGGCCATGGCAACGGGGATCTCTTTTGACGGTGCGAAAGTGCCACTGGTGACAATACCTATTTCATTATCAGCGGCATCAAATAATTTACAACCTTCACGCACCGGTGCTTTTGATTTACCGACTAACCCAATACGTTTACGGTTAATATTTTTAGTTTTGATCTGATCGAGAATTATCTCAGCACCCGGGAAACCGCCCGGACGCTCCCCACCAGCTCGACGTGCCGGACTGATCCCCCATAATAAACTTGCTTCTACCGGGGTGGTTGTCGAGTCAAGATCATGGCCGTATAAACATAAACCAGCTTCAAGGCGTAATGAATCGCGTGCGCCAAGACCAATCCATTCAACTTCAGAAAAAACCAGTAATTCACGCGCTAAAGCTTGTGCATGGTCAGCAGGTACAGAGATTTCAAAACCATCTTCGCCTGTATAACCGGAGCGGCTAACATAACATTCTACCCCAACAAGATTTATCATTGCCGCATCCATAAAGACCATATTCTTTACGACAGGGTTAAGTCGCGCTAATACCTCGGCAGCCTGCGGGCCTTGTAATGCAAGTAATGCACGGTCTGTTATTATTTCCAGCTTGACATCTTCAGGCAGATTCGCCTGCAAGTGTGCTATATCCTGCGTTTTACAGGCCGCATTGACCACAAGGAATAAAAAATCAGTAAAGTTGGTCACCATTAAATCATCATTAATACCGCCCTGCTCATTAGTAAAAAAAGCATAACGCTGTTTACCCACCGGTAAGTCGACAATATCAACAGGCACTAATGCCTCCAGTGCTGTTGACGCATTCTCGCCGATAAGACGTAGCTGCCCCATATGTGAAACATCAAACAAGCCAGCCGCCTGACGACAATGCAGGTGCTCTTTACGTACACCCGGCCTATATTGCACCGGCATATCATAACCGGCAAAAGGGACCATTTTGGCGCCCATTTCAATATGCAGAGCGTGCAGCGGGGTAACAAGTAGTTCTTCGGACATAAGTTTAATACTCCATATTGCGCAATATTTGCGGATAATTAATTTAGTTGGTCAACAGGCCCTATTTTAAGAGGCGGTGACCCACAGAATCAGGGCGTCTTCTTCACTCAAAGAGGTGAGCATATGCCCCATGTTTGCATCGTAATAGACAGAATCACCTTGATTTAACCTGACCGGTTCGTAAAATTCAGAAAAGAAAGTTATTTCACCAGATAAGACCAATAAGAACTCTTCTCCATCGTGACGGATCCAATCTGAATAATCAGAAAAATCACGCGCTCTGACCCGAGACTTAAAAGGCATCATTTTTTTATTGGTTAATTGCGTGGCCAGCAACTCATGTTCATAAGTTAACGTCGGATGGGCTTTGCCCTCTTCATTACGGGTAATATCGCGGCGCCCCGTTGCGCTGACCTGTTTAGGCGGCGAAAATAGCTGCGGTAAGTCAATCTGCAAACCACTGGTTAATTTTTGCACAGCCTGAAATGTTGGCGATATTTGTTCATTCTCTATTTTAGATAACGTTGAACGGGCTAAACCGGTTTTCTGACTCACTTCTTCCAGGGTTAAACCAAATGACTTACGGATCTCTTTTAAACGCACTCCTAGCCTAATCGGGGCTATCTTTTCGACTCCCTGTTCATTGCTAATTATCATCGATGGGTAAATGTCTTGCTGATTAAGATCAGTCATTACTGTCCTCCTTTTGCCTAACTGTATAGTAAACGTCAACAGTAAAAGCGCATAGGAATAAACAAGATCCAGATTACACCGGTAGAAAAAGTTTCCTTTTGGAAACTTTATGATGACATTAATGGAATTATGCACATATAATAACCAAAATCAACACTGCCAAAATCTGATTTAATCGCTACGTTTACCAGTAGTGATAGACATTTGCTGGATGCAAACAACAAAAGGGTACGAATAACCAATGACACTTACTGCGAAACGGTTTCCATCATAATTTCCACTATAGGAAACTGATGCAGAAACCGTTGTCTTAAAAGTGCAATCACCTTGACGTTAAAATCGATTTGCATAAAATCTAAACTCAACTATCGTCATGATCTCGTAAAGAGAAATTGACCATAACTATTTCACATAATCAATTAGCAAGGATTTAACATGGAAAACTCATTAAAGTTCACTGATACACATGAGTGGGTATTGGATAACGGTGACGGTACCGTTACTGTCGGTATTTCAAATCAGGCACAACAACTTTTAGGTGATGTGGTCTTCGTTGATCTGCCGGAAGTTGGTGATGAAACCGAAGCCGGTGAAACTTTTTCGTTGGTCGAATCAGTCAAAGCAGCTTCCGATCTCTACGCGCCTGTCACGGGTGAAATTGTCGAAATTAACGAGGAGCTTGAAAACAGCCCTGAATTAATTAATGAATCACCCTATTCAGCTGGCTGGATTGTCAAAATTCAAGTTGCTGATATGGGGGAACTGGATAACCTTATGTCAGGTGAAGAATACCTCGCTGCTAATGAAGAATAATTAATACAACAATGCAAATCTTAAATCAGGCGGTTTCACATCAACCGCCTTAGTTTTTTACGGCCTATTTGAATAGATAATATTAATTGATGCAAATAGGCTGCAATTATTCAGGACCTCCCATGACCGATATGACTCTTCTTGATATATTAAGTAACAATAACGAATTTGCGACTCGCCATAATGGCCCTAATGCCGCGCAGCAGAAAGTAATGTTAGAGACTATCGGTGTACATAGTGTGGATCAACTCATTGCTCAAACCCTACCAGCTGCAATCCGTCTGCCCGTGAAGATGAAGTTAGCCGCAGCACAAAGTGAAGCAGAGATGCTGAGTTCATTGAAGGCAATCGCGAGCAAAAACGTCGTTAACCGCAGTTTTATCGGTCAGGGTTATTACAATAACTTTACGCCTAATGTGGTACTGCGTAATGTCTTAGAAAATCCAGGCTGGTATACCGCTTACACCCCCTATCAGCCGGAAATTTCTCAAGGTCGTTTAGAGTCATTATTAAATTACCAGCAGATGATCATTGATTTAACGGCAATGGAGTTGGCTAATGCATCGCTATTAGATGAAGCCACCGCGGCCGCAGAATCGATGACCCTATGTAAACGTGCCGGTAAAAGCAAAAGCCTGGCTTTCTTTGTGGCAGATGACGTTCACCCGCAAACCATTGACGTGGTGCGTACCCGCGCGCAATACATTGGTTATGAGATTATTACCGGTTCAGTTACAGAACTTGATAACCATGATGTTTTCGGTGCATTGCTGCAGTACCCGGGCACCACGGGCAATGTTCAGGATCTTACCGAGATCATAGAAAAAGCACATAACAAAAAGACCCTGGTGGCTGTGGCCTCTGATTTATTAGCATTAACCCTGCTTAAAGCACCGGGTGAAATGGGCGCAGACGTTGTGATTGGCAGCGCACAACGTTTTGGCGTACCAATGGGCTTTGGTGGTCCGCACGCCGGTTTTATGGCCAGCAGAGATAAGTTCAAACGCACCATGCCCGGCCGCGTTATCGGCGTTTCCAAAGACAGCAAAGGCAAGCAGGCTCTGCGCATGGCAATGCAGACCCGCGAGCAGCATATCCGCCGCGAAAAAGCGACCTCAAACATCTGCACCGCGCAAGCACTGTTAGCCAATATGTCGGCCTTTTATGCCCTTTATCACGGCCCTCAAGGGGTGCGAAAAATAGGCCGTCGTGTACATCATTTAACTGCCATTTTAGCAACAGGTCTACGCAGTGAAGGCATCGAATTAGCCAACCCGCACTTTTTCGATACCCTTACTTTAAACACTAATGAGCACAGTAAAGCGATTTATCACCGCGCGCTGGCTGAAGGCATGAATTTACGTAAATTCCCCACGCCGGATAATATCCCGGTGCAATTGGGTATCAGCCTTGATGAAACGACCACGGTTAAAGACGTTGAAGATTTATTACTGGCCATTACCGGCAAATCACTCTTAGTAGCAGACTTTGAAGCGCAGGTAGCTGGCGATGAGTTTGCAGCGATTCCAGTTGCCTGTCGTCGCACCAGTCAATACTTAACGCATTCGGTATTTAATCAATATCACAGTGAAACACAGATGATGCGTTATATGAAAAAACTGGAGAATAAAGATTACTCGCTGACCCATGGCATGATCCCATTGGGAAGTTGTACCATGAAACTCAATGCCGCAGCAGAAATGCTGCCGATCACCTGGCCGGAATTTGGCCAGATGCATCCGTTTGCCCCCACGGAGCAAAGCTTTGGTTATCAGGAGTTGGCTGAAAAATTGACTGAAATGCTTTGTGAAATAACCGGTTACGATGGTTTTTCACTGCAACCAAATTCCGGTGCACAAGGTGAATATGCGGGTCTTATCGCCATTCAACGTTACCACCAAAGCAACGGTGAAAAGCATCGTAATGTTTGTTTGATTCCAAGCTCTGCACATGGCACTAACCCCGCCTCTGCGGCAATGGTGTCGATGCAGGTGGTGGTGGTCGGCTGCGATCCACAGGGTAATATCGATCACCTTGATTTAAAAGCCAAGATTGAACAACACAAAGATAACCTCTCCTGTATTATGATCACCTACCCTTCTACGCACGGCGTCTATGAAGAGGGGATTCAAGAAGTGTGTGAATGGGTCCATCAAGCTGGCGGTCAAGTCTATCTTGATGGCGCAAATATGAATGCACAGGTGGGCATTACCAGTCCGGGGTTCATCGGCTCTGATGTCTCGCACCTTAACCTGCATAAAACATTCTGTATTCCACATGGCGGCGGCGGTCCGGGGATGGGACCAATCGGTGTTAAAAAACACCTTATCCCTTTCCTGCCGGGGCATATCGAAGTAACCGAGTCAGCTGATAACAAACATTACGCAGTATCGGCCGCCGAGTTGGGTTCCGCTTCTATTTTGCCTATCTCATATGCCTACATTGCCATGATGGGAGAGCAGGGGTTAACCGAGGCCACTAAGCTGGCTATTTTAAATGCCAACTATGTGATGGAACGTTTACGTACCCATTACCCGGTACTTTTCATTGGTAAACAGGGACGCGTAGCACACGAATGTATTATCGATATCCGCCCTATCGAAGCGGCATCGGGTATTTCCGGTGAAGACGTGGCTAAACGGCTAATGGATTATGGCTTCCATGCGCCAACCATGTCATTCCCTGTGGCAGGCACGTTAATGATTGAACCGACTGAATCGGAAGATTTAGCTGAACTGGATCGCTTCTGTGATGCGATGATCGCTATCCGCCACGAGATCACCCGTGTGGAAAAGGGGGAATGGTCATCAATAGACAATCCTCTGATCAACGCCCCGCATACTCAGGTAGATTTAATGGAGACAGAATGGACACATGGTTACAGCCGCGAACTGGCTTGCTTCCCCTCGGCGCATACTAAAGAGGCAAAATACTGGCCGGCAGTAAACCGCGTTGATAATGTATTTGGGGACCGTAATTTAATCTGCTCATGCCCGAGTATCGAAAGTTATATCAACTCTACTAATTAGGTGAGCGCGACCATGTAAGTTGAAATGCGTAATATCAAACAAAGCACTGTAAATCTAATAAGAAACAGAGTTGGTTGATAATCGAAAGGAAGCGGGTACTACGAAAGTAGTACTCGCTTTTTTATTGTTAAGAGCAATTGTCTTTATCATGTGATCTGGTTTTCGAGCTGAGTCCTGATAAAGCATCTTAAGGTATAGGCTGCAGAAAATGCTCCCTACTATGACTCATTTAATTTTTCGGGATATTGAAACGCCCTCTAGTTCAATCACTGTATTAGCATTAGCCCGTTCAATTATTTTGACTAGCACGGATTGAATTGTTTCATCTTCCCTTGCATCATTTTTACTCACAAATTTTTGTGCCTGGGGTTCAGCGCCTTCCTCCAGGGTGAACGTCACAACAACTTCCGTTGCAAAATCAGAGGTAAGACCAAAGTACTCCAGCGAAACTTGAGGATAGCCTCTGAAACCTTTTTTAACTTGCTTTGCGATACGTTTTTTTGCTTTATCAACATGCATGATTGCTTGAATCCTTGTTGTAATCTGCGAACTGCCTTCGGCTTAGTTTATTACCCGCGAAAATCACTATTAAAATACGAGAGGCTTTTATATACCCGTTACCAATCAAAATGCATTTATCAGGCGTTAGCTCGGATACCAAGACAAGGCACAACATGAAGACCTTTCGTGAGATTAACTTCGTTAATCCACTATCGGTAGGTGTAAATGCAAGCATTTAACACCTTTAATGGTTGTTCCATTATCAAATGTTGTACGACGTATTGGTTTTCGAGCTAACTCCCCGTAGGGCAAGCTGATTTTTGCATCTTGAATGATAACGGGTATAGGTTTAAAGCCACAACGCAGCTCACTCAAATATTGATCTATCACTCATGCAGGAAGCGCCGTTCAACCTTCACAAAGGTACTGCTTGGAATAATATCTTTTCCCCGCGCTAACAGATGCGTTTTGGTAAAAGCGGCGCCAAACAACAATATAAGTGAGGAGTAATACACCCATAACAGGATCAGCACTACAGAGCCCGCGGCACCATAGGTAGAAGCGGTTGCGGTATAAGCGAGATAGGCAGCGATACCATAACGTCCCAGAGAAAACAGACAAGCGGTCAGAAGCGCGCCAACTATCACATCCCGCCAGTTGAGAACCACATCCGGTAACACTTTGAAAATGGTAGCAAACAGCAAGGCGACCATTGCCAGCGACACAATAAACTCGGCACCACCGAATAAAAATTCAACAAAGGGCAGAAATTCCGCGCTAAAATTGAGCACCAGCTTCAATCCCACACCAAACAGTAGAGACACCAGCAACACAAAACCAATCGACAATACCACCATTAAGGAAAAAAAACGCTGTTTCATTAATATCATTAAGCCGCTGCGACCTGGTCTGGCGGTTACTCCCCAGATCACATTCAGCGAATACTGCATCTGCGCAAAAACCGTGGTGGCACCAAGCAGCAACGCGCCAATACCCAGCACAGTTGGCAATAACCCTGATTCGGCAATGCGCGACTGGACCACAGCCCGCTCAATCAGCGACGCAGCCTCCACCCCCATCACATCCTGAAACTGGGCTACGATCTGTCCCTGAGCGGCATCCTCCCCCATCACCACACCTATCACAGTGACCGCGATTATCACCGTCGGCGCCAGTGAAAAGAGCGTGTAAAATGCCAGCGAACCGGCAAAACTAAAAGCATTCTCATCCAGCCAAAGCTTGATGGCATCTTGCAGAATATTCCACCAGTAGCGTACTATTTCCATTGATCTTATCCCTGTTCAATATGTTGACCATTGTATGCTGTTCGGGCGTGATTATCTTTCATTGTTAAGTTTTGTGCGAAGGGTTCGCACGCCCTAAGTATACGAAAAATAACACACTTCACTCGAATAATGTCGGTTTAAAGCAAATGTTTATACAAATATGCCCGGCATGCAACAAAACCCCGGCGGTGTTGATCTTTATCATTGCCTTCATTCGAGCCGGTCAGCATACTGCACACTGACCATTAATAGATGAGAGTTCATTGTATGTCTGATAGTTTTTTACTTTTTGATATTGAAAAAAAAGATGAAATTAGTGAGAAAGTATTACCTTTTTTTGCCGAGAAGGTCCTGCCTAGAGCGTGGCAAGCTGATGCACCTGCCGAGTTTGCCCCCGAAAGCCGCGTTTATCTCTATGTGAGTGACCAGCAGACCCCCGCAATTATCGAGGCAGCCATTCAAGGTGGGTGGTTTTTATCTATTTTACCCCATGAAAAGTCACATTATGCACGACAGGGTTTTTGCCTGGAAAACAATTTAGCCAAAGCGATTCAAGCAGCGCAACAAGCGACGCCCCGTAAGGTGGATATATTACGCTGTAATGGTCAGATCGTTTTAAATTCGGTCGTAGTAGGCGATAGCTTTAATTTATTACCTTCAGCACAAAGCCTTAACTTAAAAGAACGTTTAAAGCTGGCCTGGCATAATATCTCAAAAATTCATTCTACACGCCCACGAAAAATAAATTTTGCCACCGCAAATGATAATAGTTTTAGCACTGCCGCCATTGGTCTGGTAGTACTTGGTCATGCACACGGCACGGCTTTGTCGCGTAATATCTTGTCCGATACGCATATCAACGATGGTTTGTGTGATGCAATCATTGTTGCTCCGCACAGTGTGATGGAGATGTTGCGCTTTTTTATCACCGCACCGTTGCGTCGCAATGTCGCTTTACCAAATTTTCTGGGATTATTAAAAAGCAGATCATTTACGGTGAGCAATAGTGGCGAACTGAACTATCAAATTGATGGCGACGCTTATCAAAGTGAACAATTGCTGTTTGCCACTGAATCGCGCAGCTTGAACTTACTGGTCGGAGAATCATTGCCAATCTCAGAGACATCGCCAAGTGATAAAGAGCAACGTAAAATCAACCGGTTACCGGTAGGTGAAGCGATCGATGCAATGGTCAATAAACCCTTACCTTTTATTAAACACGCGGCAACAGAGGAGTTTAAAGAGCTTTATCAGCTACTGCGCGAAAATGCGACCACTTCACCTGCTTTTTTAACCCTGATGGTGCTCTCAACACTGCTTGCCAGTATTGGTCTGTTTGCCAGTTCTGCGCCTGTCATTATTGGCGCCATGATACTGGCACCTTTAATGGCACCGATCATCTCACTGTCGATGGCACTTGCCCGCCAGGATGCAAGTTTATTAAGCAGCAGTACTAAAACATTAATGACCGGGCTATTTATGGCCTTAATCTGCGCAGCTATCGCAAGCTTTATTTTACCAATGGAGATTGTCACGCCAGAAATAGCCGCTCGTTTAAGTCCCAGTTTATTAGATTTAGGTGTCGCGGTTATTTCCG
>JBATHQ010000124.1:0-2374 GCA_049667005.1 Psychromonas sp. | reverse complement strand
GTGGAGGGATAGCCGCTGAGTTCTTTAAACTTGTATAAACTGCTTGTATATAGCAGCCAACTCAGCAATCCGACGGCAAAATTACAAATCATCACACCGATAAATAAACCATTTAACCCGGCTAATTCTGACTGCTAATTTATATGGTGTATTGTTTGTCAAAATAAGGTTATTTTTTGTAATGTTCTTGCCGTGACGCCATAGGTACATGACGTCGTTATCATTTGCCAATTAGTTTAACGCGATAAAGCATTAGCAAAATCAGAGCCAATAGGATTTTGGAAAACCCTCAGATCAAACTCGGGAATAACAGCTAAGATATGATCAAAAATATCAGCTTGAATACCCTCATAATTAACCCAATTTTGATCATTGCTGAAAACGTAAACTTCGATGGGTATCCCGGTTGCGCAGGGGGCTAACTGCCTCACCATGAAAGTTAACTCTTTGTGAATTTTAGGGTTTTCCTTCAAATAAGCAACGAGATATGCTCGAAATGTACCTATATTAGTGAGCCTTCTGCCGTTTACCAGATGGCTTAAATTACTCTCGGATCCCTTGTTATAAACATCAATCTCTTGTTGTTTATGTTGGAGATACTCCTTAAGAAGCTCAATTTTCATAAAAGATTCGAGCATTTCCTGGTCACAGAATTTAACCGACGTCATATCAATCGAAATAGAACGTTTAATCCGTCGTCCGCCAGATTCTGTCATTCCCCGCCAATTTTTAAATGACTCGGTGATCAGGACATACGTTGGAATTGTGGTAATAGTCTTATCCCAATTTCTGACTTTGACCGTATTGAGTGTTATATCAATAACGTCACCATCCGCTCCGCGACTTGGCATCTCCAGCCAGTCGTCGAGCCTTAGCATATCGTTTGCCGTGATCTGTACGCCGGCCACAAGCCCAAGAATGGAATCTTTGAACACCAGCATGACAATCGCCATCATGCCGCTCATGCCTAAAAATAATGCCCAGAGATCTTTGTTCAGCAGAATCGATATGCTGGCGACTGCAGCAAAAACCCACAGAATAATTTTTAGGACTTGAATATAACTATTAATAGGCCGTAACTTGGACATTTTGTAGGTGCGGTAAACTCCATTCAAAGCAGAAAGCAGGCTATGAATAACAAGTGCAAACACAATAATGAAATACAGCGAGGTAAACTTATTAATATTTGCTAACAGCAGCGGATAATCCTGCTCATTAAATATTATTTTTGCGCCAACACTGAAGACCATAATAGGCACAAAGTGCGATAAACGGGTGAATACATGACTGTCATAAAAGATATTGTCCCAATGGCTTTTACTTTTATTTATAAATTTTTTGATCAAACCGATTATTACTTTTTTACTAATATAATTGGCTATTGCCGAGATCAATATCAGGGCGAATAACATCAGCAAAACTGCAATCCCCGTAGACAACTCTTGATCTAAAAAAATTGTTTGAAATTTCTGAATGATTGAATCAATCATAAATGAACATTATCCTTTTATGTTATCCATAAAAAAGCCCTGCAATAAAATTGTAAGGCTCGAAAGGGATATTATTAGGCTATTTATCTGGCTAACACTTCTTTTACAGCCCGCACAATCGTTTCCGGTTTTTTTAAATATAAAGAATGATTCAGCAGCACTGCTTTATCGCCAACGGTGAGCAACAAAGCCGGAAAAGCAGTCGTTTTCATAAACTCCTGCACTTCATTAATATCAGATAAAGCATATTGCGCTTCATTACTCAGTTCATCTTTGAACACTTTATTCGGTGGCGATAATTTATACTGCTCGATGATATGATTAAAATCATGCTTGCAGGTTAAAGGATTACCTTCGATAAAATGTGCAGTTTGTAACGCATTTAAGACCGTTAATGCTTTCTCCGGTTGTTTGTTTTGCAGCCAACTCATGAAATTAGCGGTCATGGTCGCATTTTTAGGGCTGTCTGCAAAACGCATATATTCTTTGCCAAATTTCACGCTACTTTGTTTTGATACACTATCGACATGCGCATGACCTACGCTGTCACTGCCATCGTAGTGGACACAGTGCCATAAATGGATGACCATTTCAGGGTATGATTTTTTAATTTCATTAACTAATGCAGTACTTGCGTAGCTCCACGGACAATGAGAGTCGTAAATAAAAAATAATTCAGGGGTCATTGAATTAATCCTTTTTAATAATTAGAGTTGGGACCTTATGGCCGCAGATTAAAACACATTTAAAGAAAAAACGTTTGCATATAACTTCAAACGCTATTGCCATCAAGTCTTATCTGTATTCGGACAGCGCTGCCTTAGATGATACAAGATTGTTATTAATAAGATAGTCGAGGGCGCCTGTAATCGCGGCAACCTGTG
>JBATHQ010000123.1:0-3132 GCA_049667005.1 Psychromonas sp. | reverse complement strand
ACTGCGGGTAAACGATGTGCTTGTCGTAATGGCAAAGCTAAACTGTTGTTTTGCTGAGTTTTGATATCGCAGGATGTTCGCAGAGCCAGGTTTGCGTGTGATAAGCTGTACTTTTTCTCCACTGCGCAGTAAGTTAGCTGCCCATAAACAGCCGATTGCCCCCGCACCTATGATTTTCCACATATTTCCTGCCTAAAAAAATTATTTAAGGGCTGATAGCATAGCTGAAATTAAAGTTTTCTGGTAACTTAGTGAGATTAAATTTTTAATAAATATAGGAAGATAAAATGCCTTCATTTGATATCGTATCAGAAATTGATATGTCCGAACTTAAAAATGCAGTTGATAATGCCAATCGTGAACTCGCTACCCGATTTGATTTTCGCAATGTTAAAGCAAGCCTTTCAATCACTAACGATGTGGCAAAATTGTCGGCGGAGCATGATAGTCAGCTAAGACAACTGCTGGATATTCTTCGCTCAAATTTGATAAAGCGAGGTGTCGATGCACGTGCAATGGATCCGGAAGTTGCAACCCAAAACGGGAAAACCTGGTCGCAAACCGTTAAATTCAAAGAGGGGGTTGATCAACCGACGTCTAAGAAATTAATCAAACTTATTAAAGACAATAAAATGAAAGTACAGGTTGCTGTTCAAGGTGAACAACTACGTGTTACCGGTAAAAAACGTGATGATTTACAAGCTGTGATGGCGTTAGTTAAAGGCGCGGAGTTAGATCAGGCATTCCAGTTTAATAACTTTAAAGACTAAGCACATTAAACTATAAGGTAACCTTTCAGAAGGTTACCTTATTTAATATAACAGATGAAACTTACCAAATCAGATCATCGGGAATAGCAAAATCAGCATAAGGATCATCTTCTTTTGCTTGTAATGGCTCGGCTTTATCATGCAGCGCGACCAATACCGAGGGATCAATTTCAGTTAATATTGCCGCCGCTTCTTTATTGATCAGATAAAATGCTTCATTTAAGACACAAATCGCTAACAAACCACGTATCAGTCCCTGCTGTGTTTTTTCGTTAACCGCAATACGCTTAACTTTTTTATCATAGGTAAAGTGATAGTCAATTTCACCCTGATAATTTTTTTCACAATGTTGTGCAATCATCTGAATCAGTTTACCGTGGGCCGCCCGCGCATTTAATTCAGCTTGCGCCTGTCTGTTTTTTTCCAAATCCTGGCGTCTTTGCAGCTCTTTTTGTTCCTGGACCGAGATCTGTATTTCAGAAACTTCAAGCGTACCTTTTTTCTTTTTTTGTTTCGCGTTACGGCGTTTTTCGGTTTGCGCCTGTTGTGCCTTTTGTTTATTAATAAGACCGGATTTCATCAGTTGTTCTTGTAGTGAAGCCATAAATTACCTTAACGTATGAAAATATACCTATACCCATGTTACTTCAAGATGCAAAATCAGCAAGCCAAATTGTTTTTAGATGCTAGACATAAAATTGAAGTATAGTCATTCTACATTGAAATTTTATAACGACGCAGATGAATGCAATTTGTCTTGCCCTGCGGGGGCTCAGCTCGAAAACCAGTATTGCGTTACAGCATTCGATAAGGGAATAACCATTATCATCATACTGCGCCTTATTCTGGTCTCCGAGCTGAGTCCTGATAAAGCATCTTGAAGTATCATGGGTATATCAGTTTAACGAGTAAATAAAATCGAAGGAAACTAAATTTGTCAGGATGTTTTATTTTTACAGCAAAATCATCGACAAACAATTAAAAATGATTAAGCTTTAAATAAAAGGTGAGGGGAGTTTATATGAAAAATATACAAATAAAACACTGCATGTCGGGTAAAAGTATTTATTTCAGAAAAGAGATGACCATTGAAAATGCAGTGACCAGGCTGCTCAACAGCAAAGAGTTCGGCGGTCCCGTTATAGATGATCGCGGACACGTTATCGGCTGGCTATCAGAGCAGGATTGTTTGGCAAAAATGCTTGCCGCAACCTATTACTGTGAATTAGTCGCATTAGTTGAAGATGTCATGGTCGTTACGCCGATTACCGTAAAAGAAACGATGAGTATTGTTGACCTGGCGCAGCAAATGTTAGCGATAAAGCCTAAAATCTATCCGGTAGTCGATGATGATAATAAGTTTATCGGTTTAATTACCCGCAAGGATGTTTTAAAGGCGATGAGCAAACAACTGGAAGAGTGCTCTCCGGTAATGTAATGCTGCAAAATTAAGCCTGCATGGCAAACCACAGGGGAACCATGAGAAAACTATAAGAAAAAAAGGAAAAACAAGGCGTAAACAAAGTAATCAAAAGCCGATTACTTTGTTGTTATTGCGATACTCTGTTTAGCCCAGCATTTTTTATCGACAGCTATATTTTTATATCTGTTTAGGTAGCCTGAAAAATCCGCTCTGGAAACGCCCTCAACGCCAAAGCGCTGCAGATGTTCTGTTACCATTTGACAGTCAATTAACATGCCCTGAAAACTGGCAAAGTGTTGGCATAAAGCGATAAACGCCATTTTAGAACTATTCGTCTCTTTACTGAACATTGACTCTCCACAAAATAAACTGCCAATACACACCCCATATAAGCCGCCAATCAACCTGTTTTCTGACCATACTTCAACGGAATGGGCAAATCCTTGCTGATGAAGTTTGTTATATGCGCCGATCATCCGTTCAGTTATCCACGTCTCCTTCTGATATGTACGCGGCGCCGCACAAGCATGGATAACATCATCGAATGCCAGATTAATCGAGACACAACAATTGCTTTGTTTGATCTGTTTTTTCATACTTTTACTGATATGAACGTCGCCTGGTTTTATTATCGCGCGTTGTGAAGGACTCCACCATAAAATGGGTTGACCAGTATTGAACCAGGGGAATATGCCATTTCTGTAAGCGGATATAATACGCTCTGTGCTTAAATCCCCACCCATGGCCAGCAGACCGTCGGGCTCGCGTAACGCTGACGCTATATCCGGGAAAATATGCGTATTGATGTCCAGTTCGGGAAGGTATATCGGCATAATATTTCACAAATTTAAAACATAAAAAAGCCAGTATAAATACTGGCTAAGCAGACTGCAACTATGCTTTTAGCAAAGCTTAATGTTGATCTATTTAGAAATCAGG
>JBATHQ010000122.1:0-4222 GCA_049667005.1 Psychromonas sp. | reverse complement strand
TATTCTTTTGGTTCAGTCTTGCCATATCCCCAGAAATCACCTTTCGCCATGCCAACTTCAGTATAAAGCGTAACGAATTTGTTAAATTGATATCTTGTACCGATGTAAGCGGTATCTAAATCGTCATAATCCTTTTCCGAATCGAAATCTTGCATCAGACGCTCTGCACCCGCGACTAAGGTTAAGTCATTGGTGAGCTTATAGGTCACATCAAATTCAACACCGGTTGTTTTTACATTAGTAGCGGCAGATGTTACATCTTGATCTTCATGACTAAGCAAAAGAGCAACAGTACCATTACCATAGTCGTACTCAGCCTCGGCCTGTCCGTAGGTACTTTCATACATAGTTACGTCATTTTCAATTGTTTCAGTATGACCTACGCCACCAGCGATCTGTAATTTATCGATATTTGCCATGGCAGCTATCTGGTACACTTCAGGAATGGTGCTATCCGTCCCTGAACTGCTATCTTCCGGTTTGCCGTAAGTAGCAGCTACCCAAAATTTATCGCCCAGGTATTTATATTGGATTGAACTCTCATGCTCAGTACCCGCGCCATCAGTATCACCCGAGGCCATACCAGTCGGCATAATTTCTGCGTTATCGATACCGAGTGGATCAAAAGATATCTCCTGGTAACCAGCCTGCACATTATGCTCGTTATATGCAAAACCAACCCATGCCCCCGCATTTTCCACGGGATTGCCATCTTCGAACTCTGAAGTAAAATCAGTTTCAGCAATAATCTTCAAATCTTCATTTATAACATAAGTAAAAGTGAAATCCAGATCATCGAAGTTAGCTTCTATCTGTGTGCCTTCACTATCATCCATATTCTTGATGAGTAGATCGATATCACCGTTCATATCGACGGTAATGTCATTAGTCTCGATAAGTTTAATTCCAGCAAAAGCTGAAGTAGAGGTAATAACGGCTAACGCAGCGGCTGTTAAAAGAAATTTTTTGGTGGTTTTCATACTTGTTCCCTGTTTTAGTTTTAGATTAAAATTTTTATTTGAATTAAAATATTACAAATAAAATAAGATTATAATTTATCTATCTCATTGAGTTTGATGCCCTGCTCCCCCGTACCATGCACTATCGTGCCAAAATATAATTTATTGAATTTAATCAATGCGTTGAAATACATTTAACTGCAAAGTTAAGTAGAATAGTGCTGATTAATAGCCAGTATTTACTTCAATTTAGTTGGTTTTTGCGCTTAAATTAATTCGGTAAATAATATTTCACCCACTCCATTTTAGGTTATCATAATACAAATAAATACTAACGAGAATTCGGCAAGAAAGCGACCCCGTAAAATAAATACTGTGAATTTAATCAAACTTTTAAATAAAAGAGGCTTGCTGAATAAGATCTGGGTCAATAAGTTGAAATTGATCGGCGAGTCATTTTCAAAAAAATAAACTAATCGGGTGGACTATTTTGATTTAGTTGTAATACATAACCACTCATATAAGGGAGTTCTGTGTTGCGTAGAGGTTGCCAGCAAGCGCTGCCTGGACGGCTAAAAGTGCTTGAACCGCGGTTGCAATTGATAGCAATCCGGGTAAGTAACGTAAAATAACTTATATATGTAGATATATGTAGAAAGGATTAAAAAGAGCAGGAGTTTGATTGAACAATAACTGACGGTTAATTGCTAAAAATAAACCGCAGAGAACAGCAAAACAATAGCAGACACCAGTGACCAGTGACCGTTTAACAACCACTGCTGGTGTCGATTTATAACAGCTATCAATCCTGCAAAGGTATAATCAGTAGATCAACCAGCGAGGTATTAATCAGATTGCGCGCCGATGGCTTGAGACGGCTCCATAAGTTGTGGTGATGACCGCAAATAATAAGATCGACTGCGTTTTTTTTCACCGTTTCTTCCATACCGTGACTAAGATCACCCTTCACTACGAATTGCCCCTCGATCGGGTAATCGATCTTGGATGCCATGGCAGCCAGTTTCTTAGTTAGCTCCTCAACCGTAGGATGGGCTGGCTCGAGCGGTGCAAGATCCGTATCAATTAAACCACCGAAATCAGCTTCATCGGTAATTTGATTATTAATATGGATCAACGAAACCTTAGCATTAATCGATTTCGCCAGCCTAATGGCTTTATCTACAATTGCCTGGTTTCCTTTAGCAAAATCGACTGCGACTAAAATATGGTTGTAACACATAATATTGCTCCTTGTTCGTTAGTATCTCGGCTTATAAAGCCGCCACTTATGTCATACAATTCATCTTTGTATATGAGATAATTTTAGACTATCAATGGGTTTTAAACATATATTTCAGCTTTTTACCCCCATTGGTGGCCAACCTTAGCATTAAAATAGATTTGGGTGTCCATATTTTGCTTTATTAAACATGATCCTTATCACTTATTTAAAATATTGTAGTACAAATAATTTAAATACATATCTATACTCCGCTTCAACAACCCCCACACCATAATAAGGAATCAAAAATGGATCTTAATACCACCATCGTAGGAATTTATTTCCTATTCTTGTTAGCAATAGGCTGGATGTTCAGAAAGTTCACCACCACCACCAGTGACTACTTCCGCGGAGGCGGTAATATGCTCTGGTGGATGGTGGGTGCGACTGCCTTTATGACCCAGTTCAGTGCCTGGACATTCACAGGAGCCGCCGGTAAGGCGTATAACGATGGCTTTGCAGTAGCAATGATCTTCATCGCCAATGCTTTTGGTTACTTAATGAACTACCTGTATTTTGCGGCCAAATTCCGCCAACTACGCGTAGTGACAGTTATTGAAGCGATTCGTCTGCGCTTTGGTAAGCAGAATGAGCAGGTTTTCACCTGGTCAGGTTTGCCGACCAGTGTCATTTCGGCGGGGATCTGGCTAAATGGTTTAGCGATCATCGCCTCAGGTATCTTCGGTTTTGATATGAACACCACTATTATTCTCACCGGTCTGGTGGTTTTAGTGATGTCAGTAACGGGTGGTTCTTGGGCCGTTATTGCCTCTGATTTTATGCAGATGGTTATTATCATGGCGGTAACAGTGACCTGTGCAGTGGTGGCCATTGTTAAAGGTGGTGGTGTTGGTGAAATCATTAACAACTTCCCGGTCGAAGAAGGCGCTAGCTTCGTATCAGGTAACGACCTGAACTATGTCAGTATCTTTGCTATTTGGGCGGTGTTTATCTTCATCAAGCAGTTCAGTATTAACAATAATATGCTGAACTCATACCGTTACCTTGCAGCAAAAGATTCAAAAAATGCTAAAAAAGCCGCCCTACTGGCTTGCATCCTGATGACTATGGGCCCAATCATTTGGTTTATGCCAAGTTGGTTTGTGGCAGCGCAAGGTGTTGATCTACCTTCAATTTACCCAGAAGCAGGCAGTAAAGCCGCTGACTTTGCTTACCTCTACTTTGTCGAGGAATATATGCCAGCAGGTATGGTGGGACTGTTAATTGCCGCGATGTTTGCTGCAACCATGTCTTCAATGGACTCCGGTCTTAACCGTAACTCCGGTATCTTTGTTAAAAACTTCTACGAGCCCGTTCTGCGTAAATTTGAAGCATCAGAGAAAGAGCTGGTATTTGTTTCTAAGATATCATCGACTGTATTTGGTATTGTTATCATCCTGGTGGCATTATTCATCAACTCGTTAGAAGGTCTGAGCTTATTTGACACCATGATGTATGTAGGTGCATTAATTGGCTTCCCAATGACAATTCCGGCATTCCTTGGCTTCTTCATGCGTAAAACGCCTGACTGGGCCGGCTGGGGTACCTTGGTTGTGGGTACAATTGTGTCTTACTATGTCGGTTTTGTTGTTGAAGCAGAAACCATTCAAAACTTGTTCGGTCTGCAAGAGCTGACTAAACGTGAATGGTCTGATTTGACAGTGGCTATTGGCTTAATCGCTCACATTGTATTAACCGGTGGTTTCTTCTTGATGTCTACCTTCTTTTACAAGCCGCTTTCTGCAGCGCGTGAAAAAGATGTTGATAAATTCTTCCGCAATCTTGCTACGCCGCTGGTATCTGAAAGTGTTTCACAGCAGAAACTGGATAACAAACAACGTCGTATGCTTGGCATACTGATTGCGATAGCCGGTGTTGGTGTTATAGCAATGTTCCTGTTACCTAACCCGATGTGGGGACGTATGATCTTCGTTCTTTGTGGCGGAATAGTGTTGGCGGTAGGTTTACTACTGGTCAAAGC
>JBATHQ010000121.1:0-3549 GCA_049667005.1 Psychromonas sp. | reverse complement strand
CAAAGGAAACAGGGCTGATACAATTGAGAGCAGGCAGTGCATTAATTGATTTAGTCTCTGTTGACAGCGAACTGGGACGCCTTGGCGGCGGGGCGGCAACTACAACAGAAAACAATCTTGATCATTTTTGTTTGCAGATAAAATCTATTTCGGAAGAGGAGATAACCCGCTACTTATTAAGTTTTGCTATTGTTGTACAGCCATTTTCTCGAAGATATGGCGCGCAAGGGTTTGGTAACTCGACCTACATCAAAGATCCGGAAGGCAATACTGTGGAGCTAAAAAATCAAATCTAAACAACTTGGGTACTAAATTTTGATACTATTTAGCGCAATGATATAGCTTAGATAAACTGCGCGCGCAGCGAGAAAGATAAGATATATTTTCTCTGCCGTTTGTGTGTTCATTATTATTTGCCCTGTCTTTTGAGCAATACCAATCTATAGTGAACAGTAATGATGCAATTTTATTGTCCAACATTTTTTTTAGTAAATTAACCTATGAGAGGTCAACATGGAAATGCAAAATCATCCTTTATCAGCTTTGTTTGATCAGTTGGGACTGGACAGTTCTGAGTCTGAAATAGTTCGTTTTATCAACAAAAATGCCCCGTTAACTGGCGATGCCAAGCTTCATGAGGCCGATTTTTGGACGACAGCGCAGTCCGAATTTTTAAGGCAGGCGAAAGAGGAAGATGCTGATTGGGCTGAAATAGTTGACCAGTTAGATGCTATGCTGCGCTCTTGATATCAAAATTTAATGATAGCTATTGGATGTTGTTCTTAGGTTTTTTGAAAAAATTCAAAAATGCTGCAGAAAATGTAATTGAACATTTAAACTCTTTATTACTGCAGAAAATGTGTTTTTTATCGGTTTTTTCTGCAGAGGACGGGTGCAATCAATTGATGGTATTGCAGATAACGCTGCACTCACCTTCAATCACTCAAATTACTGGAGTCTCATCGAATGAGAACTGCACCAAAATCAATTAAAGCACAACAAGCGCTGTTAATGCTGTCAACACTACAAAATATTTTTATGGATAAATTGCTGTCTATCAGTGAACTGTGCGGCAACCGTGCGCAATTTAAAAGCATAGAATGGTTGAGAGATGCAGGTACTCATGGCGGAGGGGTTAGATTTGAGGCAAGTGAAGACAGTATTTTTAACCGTGCCTCAATAAATGTTTCCCAGGTACAATATGACGATAGTCCTGATAAGACGTTTTCTTCAGCAACAGCATTGTCTACTATTATTCATCCGAGCCATCCCTTAGCCCCATCTGTGCATTTTCATATTAGCTTAACTGAATTGAAAAATAAGGTTAGTTATTGGCGTTTGATGGCAGACTTAAATCCGGCAATAGCGGATCCGAAAGACACTGCAAAATTCAATTTGTGCTTAGCAGCCGCAAGCGGAGAATATTATCAGCAGGCTGCACTTGCAGGCGATGAGTATTTTTATATCCCACCTCTTAATTGCTTTCGCGGTGCTAGCCATTTTTATCTGGAGGGTTTTAGCCCGGAAAAGATCAATGTCAGTTATTTTGCAAATCACTTTGGTGAATCACTTATACAATGTTATTGCGAGATAATAGAGCACAAATTATTAAGTTGTCCTTCAGCAACGCCAGAGCAGCAACAATCACAATTAAATTATCATACTCTGTACTTCTTTCAGGTGCTAACGTTAGATAAAGGAACTATTGCAGGCTTATTAGTCCATAATCAAAATGATATCGGAACATTGGGATCATTACCTTCGCATATCAATAAGGTGTTATTGGCGAGTTGGCGCGATGAAGCGCCTGTACCGCAGAATAAACTGATCACCCGGATTTTAAAAATCCTACCGGAGCAGAATATATGCCTTATTTCCGAATCACTGAAATTGCAGATAGCAGAGCAAATTAGAGCGCACTATCAACAGTACCCACTCAATAAAGGGCGATAGCCGATCAATTGTGGGATAAGCTTAGTAACCGAATCAATTAGATTTTTATATTGATTGTTATTATATGTTTTTGAACATCACTTCTAAACGCAGTGTGAAAGTTACCTCTTTTCTTCGTTCCTGATATTCCTCTTTCGGCCAGTTTACTTCAGGAATGAGTTCATAAAAAAACCAATTGCGCAGAATGTTATGTCGGTAGGTTACGCCCAGTTGAGTATTATTAATATAATAATAAGGCTTATTATTTGCTGTGAAATTAGCTCGGTAACTGAGTGCTTGGGTAGGGGAGATATAATGATACAAAGTAAAGCCTGACCCAAATTCAAAGCCGTCTAAATCAGTTTCTAATTTGCTAAAATTTGCCCAGCGGAATAGAAATTTTTCATTTAATGAATGGTCAAAATCAATGTGTGTCGCTTCCCCCGTTACATTTTCTTTTTGATAAATTGTTTGGGTAAATCGCCACAAAGTATCACTGTTCAAAGGGTATATATAACGAAAGCGTCCTTCGATACTGGGGCGAATGGTTGCTTTAATGATAAAGCTGCTGCGATCCTTTACCGACACATCATAGCTTAGGCCTAATGCGTTTTTGGGTTGGTCAGAGTCACTATCGGGGAAAAATCTGTCTTCGTTATCATCATTCTCGGATTCAAACACAAGTTTTAATTTTTTAGTTATTTTAGGTAAATAAAGGCGAGCGTTTAAATTAGGGACGAATGAGAAACCTTCACCCTCCTGCCATATAAAATCATTGTACCAACGTACCATAGTACCTGCGCGTGAATCGCTTGTCGTTCTTTCATCGGCAAAGAAATCGTCAAACCACAGTGCCGGCTGACAAAATTTAGTATTAAGGTAATTGTAGGTGTTGTCGACTAGGCTTTGCTCCGCAGTTTTACTTGCGCAAAGATCCTCGGCTTCCTCTTCTGCAATAAGAAAGTGCGAATAAAACGATAAAAAAAATGAGCATATTAGTAATTTATACAAGTGTTCCATCACTTATTTGTTTTATCAACGCTAATTAACTCTAGCGACTGAATATAAAAAGCATTTTTAAAATAAAGTAGTTAGCAGGTTATTGCTAAGTATAACCTGCCACAGAAAAAATGCCTTTAGATTTTTAAAAGTTACTCAGTATCTTCGTCTTGCTCACGTGCTTCCATTGCTGCAAGGCGTTTTTTTTCATATAAAGCTGCTGCTGCAATTTTTTCTGCTTCTGCTTTGGCTGCTAATTGATCGCGAATAATGCGTTTGTCTGCTTTACGTTTTGTTGCCACTTGTTGGTTTGCTATAAATTCAGCTAATGTTTCTTTGGCCCATTCTTGTGCTGATTCTTCACTTTCAAACCCTTTTTTTTGCTTTGATACGCTTGTTTTTCGGGCTGTAACACGACGTGTGATTTCCGCATGCCATTTATCACCATCTTGTGTAATGTGGTAAGCAAATTTATTTTGTTGTGCCATTGATATTATTTTCCTAGTGCTTAATTAATTATTTATTTTTCTGTTTATTTGGATAGTTCAATATGAACTTATTAATCTAAGAAAATAAACAGTAGAGTGTGACTTTAACATGAAAGAACAATTATCATCA
>JBATHQ010000120.1:0-2470 GCA_049667005.1 Psychromonas sp. | reverse complement strand
AACGTTGCCTGCTGTTGCAGGCAAAGGTCTTCTGCGACTTTCCTCGCTTTTTCCAAAAGACGATGGGCTTCTGTATTGGCAGCTTTTGTTGCAGTTTGCAGCAGTTTTTCACTTTGCTTTTCAATCTGCTGATTTTTATGCAGAAAAAGATCCCGCTCCTGCTGCGCCTGTTTCTCTGTATCGGCGGCATCAGAGAGTGTTTTGGCGATACGCCGCTCTCGCGCATCAAGTGCATCGAGAATAGGCTGGTAGAGAAAACGTTTTAACAGCCACACCAAAACAAGAAAATTGATGATCTGTGCTAAAACGGTAAACCAATCAATAGACATGATCTATTTTCCCGCAGCCTGAGTAACAGCAAAATCCCAAAACGGATTGGCAAATAACATGATCATCGATACCACAAAACAATAGATGGCGATCGATTCAATCATCGCAAGTCCGACGAACAGGGTACGGGTAATAGTGGTTGACGCATCGGGTTGCTGCGCCAGCGAGGTCATTGCCGCAACAATCGCCCGGCCCTCCGCAATCGCAGGCCCGATGGTGCCCAATGCGGTGGTTATACCCGCAACAATAATAGAAGTTATTGCAATATAGGTCATGCTATCCATAGTCTTTACCTCGTGAGAGTTAAAATTAAGGTTTCAATTTTTTGTTATCTTTTTTTGGCTTGCCTGCATCGGTTGCGGCGGCAATATAGACCGTTGCCAGAGTGAAAAAAATATACGCCTGCACCAACCCGGTCAATAACCCCAGCAAGGTCAGTATGATCGGAAAAAGCAGTGGCGTGATCGCCAGCAGAATGCCAAGAATAAGCGCGCCGCTCATCATATTGCCGAAAAGACGTACTGCTAAGGCAATGGTGCGGGTCACCTCGCCAATAATATTAAACGGCAGCATAATCCAGTTTGGCTCCATATAAGACTTCAGGTAACCGACAACTCCCTGACGCAATACCCCAAATAACGGCACGGCGATAAACACACACAAAGCCAACGCCACTGTCGTTGACAGTGATCCCGTTGGCGGTTCGTAAAAGGGAAGCACCGTCGCCAAACTGGCCACGGCGACAAATAAAAACAGGGTGCCGAGAAAACCGAGATAGCTTCTCGGGTTACGCAATCCGACCTCTTTTAATTGCTGCTCTATGGTGCAGACAATCAGCTCCAGTAAGTTTTGCAGGCGTGAACGCGAATGCTCTTTTGACAACCCGCGGGTAATTAACATTGAGCCGATAACCATTAACAGCATCAAAAACCAGGTGGATACCATGGTTGCATTTATTTTCAACAATCCCATCTGCCAGAAGATGATCTGATCAGGACTAAGGTGCATGACCGGACTCCTTTTGCTGTATAGATTCAGTCGCGCTGGGTGTGACCCGCAACACGACAAAACGCGCGACAGTAAAGCCCAACAGGCAAACCATTAATCTTGGCCATTGTCCGTCGCTTACCCAGTAAAGCGTGAATAGGGTCAAGGTTGTCCGTAAGGCAAAGCTGGCGAAAAACCATAAAACCGGCCGTTCAGACTCAGCTCCGCGGCGCACTGTCCACCATAATCCGGCAAAGAAAAAGACGCCCAGAAGCAGTCCGGCAAACAAAGCAGGAAGCAGGCTTAGCAGTTGCGGATAAGTGAAGTTTTCAAAAACCATATTATTTACCATCAAATTCATCCTGATCTTGCTGTTTATCACGCATCGCCTGCTGCTCTTTATCAACCCAGTGCCATGCATTAAAACAGCCTATGATTAATCCGGCGACCAACAGCATCAAGGTCCAGGAGCGCGACCCTGGAAAGCAGCCATCTAACCATAGGCCAAGTGCCAGTCCTAATAAGGTAGGGACAACCACTGACCAGCCAATTAAGCCCATCATCCCCAGACCGAACCACATCCCCGGAGTCGGATTGCGCCGAGCATGAAGTTTACGCGCTGTTTTCAATCCGACCTGAGTGCTGAAATCTGCTTTTGAGGCGCTATTTTCCGTCTCCTTCCCGGCAGGTTTGCTGCTCTCTTTTGCTGTTGGCTTTTTGTCATCTTTCGTATTCATATGGCCTACATCGACAAATTATTGATGGTGAAAATTACTTAATTGGTGCAGAAATCCCGTTTCTAATTTCACCATCGTCGCCTGCATATGCTTTTCATATTCATCTACGACCAGAAACTCTTTTTTCACCAACGCATGGAGCTCACTGAGATCCGCATGTCCAATGGCACGGCGTACAGATACCAATACCTCAGAGCCTGTTTTGACCAGCACGCCCTGATCCACGGCGATAAAAATATCTTCCCCATTCAAACATTGATAATTGAAAATACCCGCGCTTAATACGGCTGAACAATCAAGGCGATTGGGCAATATGCCAAAGGATCCCTGATTGGTTTCAGCGACTATCCGTTGCACATTCGACTTTTTAAGGAAAGTGGTATACGGCAGTAAAATTTTAAGTTGCATCTGTGCTG
>JBATHQ010000119.1:0-5151 GCA_049667005.1 Psychromonas sp. | reverse complement strand
AGGTTAGAGGAACTGCACGTGTTGAGGGTGATACCACAGGATTGACTTTTAAAGAGCTTGTTGGCAAAGGGCATTTAATGATCACTATCTCACCTGAAGACGGTGAACGCTATCAGGGTATTATTGCTTTAGACAAAAGTTCGTTAAGTGAATGTTTAGAAGATTATTTTATTCAATCTGAACAAATTTCAACACGTATTATTTTACATGCAACTAGCAAAAACAAAGTGCAGGCCGCAGGTTTACTACTACAAACCTTACCCGCTGTAAACCAGGACCATGAGCAAGAGTTTCAACATGTTTCTGCGCTAGCTTCCACTGTGAAAGAAGACGAATTATATACATTAACAAATGACGAACTATTGTATCGTTTATACCATCAGGAAAAAGTGCGCTTATTTGAAGCACAACCTATCAGCTTTAAATGCAGTTGCTCAAAAGATCGTTGCTTAGCATCACTTGCTGCAATTACACCGGAGGAGATCCTGGAAATGTTAAAAGAACAGGGCAGCATTGAGATGCATTGTGAGTACTGTGGCAGCGATTACCACTTTGAAAAAGACGATTTACAAATATTATTAAATGGAGACCATGCTCTAACGCATTAGTCCAACTTACCTTTTGCTTGTCTTATTGCCAGTGCGATGCAGATAGTTCTGCACCGCAAATGCACTACCTGAGAAAGAACCAATAAACTGCAACAAAAACACTCCCCAAATAACAATAGCTGGAGAACTTTGCAGCCTCAACACCATCTGCATTAAGTAGAAACCCCCAGAGCCTTCACATTATTGATATAAATGCTCTAATTTTTATAAAAATAGTTCGTTATTTGAACTGGATCTCTCCAATCACCGCGCGAATATTTTACTCTGACATCATGATTCTTATCCACTTTACCGGCGAGACAATGCCGCATAATCATTTTATTAAACTGCTTGAGGGAAACTGAATATGACAATGACGAACACATTTTCTGCGGAAAAATTAAGTAAGTACGGTATCAAAAACGTTCCTGAAGTTATCTATAATCCAAGTTACGAACAACTATTTGACGAAGAGATGTCTGAACATTTACAGGGCTTTGAAAAATGTACTGTCACATCTAGCGGTACCGTTGCCGTTGATACCGGGATTTTTACCGGTCGTTCACCGAAAGATAAATATATTGTAAAAGATGATACAACCCGCGATACGATTTGGTGGAGCGATCAAGGGAAAAATGATAACAAAGCGGTCGACAAGGAAACTTGGGATTATCTGAAACAGATAGTAACAGCCGATCTTTCCAACCGACGACTCTTTGTTGTAGATGCATTTTGTGGCGCAAATGAGAACTCCCGTTTAAAAGTGCGCTTTATAATGGAAGTTGCCTGGCAGGCGCATTTTGTTAAAAACATGTTTATCCGTCCGACAGATGAAGAACTCATTGATTTTGAGCCTGATTTTGTGGTGTTGAATGGCTCAAAAACCACTAATCCAGAGTGGAAATCACACGGATTAAACTCAGAAAACTTTGTTGCTTTTAACTTGACTGAGAATATGAGTGTTATTGGCGGTACCTGGTACGGCGGAGAGATGAAAAAAGGTATATTCTCTATTATGAATTATCTGCTACCGCTTAAAGGCATGGCCTCTATGCACTGCTCTGCGAACGTCGGGGAAAAAGGCGATACTGTTATTTTCTTCGGTTTATCCGGCACCGGCAAAACCACCCTGTCTACAGATCCTAAACGCAAATTAATCGGTGATGATGAACATGGTTGGGACGATGACGGAGTGTTTAACTTTGAAGGTGGCTGTTACGCAAAAACAATACGCTTAAGTGAAGAAGCTGAGCCGGATATTTTTCACGCCATTAAACGCGATGCATTGCTGGAAAATGTGGTTGTCGGTCCCGATGGCGTGGTCGATTACGATGATGCGAGTAAAACGGAAAATGCGCGTGTTTCATATCCTATTTACCATATTAACAACATTGTTAAGCCAGTTTCAAAAGGCGGCCATGCGCAGAAAGTGATTTTCTTAACCGCAGACGCCTTTGGTGTTCTACCACCTGTTTCAAAATTAACAAAAGAACAAACACAGTATCACTTTTTATCCGGTTTCACGGCAAAACTTGCTGGCACTGAGCGTGGTATTACAGAGCCTACACCAACCTTCTCAGCCTGTTTCGGGGCCGCCTTTTTAACCCTGCATCCGACAAAATACGCAGAGCAGTTAGTGAAACGTATGGAAGCCTGCGGTGCTGAAGCTTACCTGGTCAATACCGGCTGGAATGGCACTGGTAAACGTATATCAATTCAGGATACACGCGGTATTATTGATGCGATATTAGACGGCTCGATTGAAAAAGCAGAAACTAAAATGGTGCCGTACTTTAACTTAGAAGTACCATTGGCACTGCCAAATGTAGATAGTGCGATTCTGGATCCACGCGATACCTATTCGACGCCAGCTGAATGGGAAACGAAAGCGGAAGAGTTAGCCAACCTGTTTATTAAAAACTTTGCACGTTATACCGATAAGCCCGAGGGTCTGGCACTTGTGCCTGCAGGACCGCAGTTAACAACAGCACTCGTTTAAATTTTATAAAACACTACTAAAGCCAGTTAAGTGATTCGCTTAACTGGCTTTTTATTAACCAGTAGAAAACCATTACAAAGTATGATCCACGCGGTTTATAACTGCTTAAGTAAATGCTCGCTTAACTGCAACGCTCCGTCTGCACAGAGTTGCACCGGTGGATAGTCCTGCCTGTGCAATTTAGCAATAATACCTCTTAATTTTTCCCCTGTTAACTGCGCAATGGTAACCTCAGCAACAGGTACTCGGGATCTTAAAAAAGCATTTAAGAAAGGGGTTTCCGGCCAGTCTGGGCGCTCAAGAGTAAGAACTCTGACTTTTTGAGCGGCTGCGATAGCCGCTATTTCGCAATAGGTACCGTACCCGGGTTTGGTTAAAATAAGATCACTGTTTGCCACTAACTCTAAAAAGGGCATATCCAGCTCACTGAGTTGACTCATATCGTCACGCAACGTGTTTTCCTGCTGATCTACCAACCAGTGCCATCCTTTCATGCGCGGCCAGTTTTCAAGATCAAGCTGCATCGGTAAGCCGCCCAAAGCTACCAGCCCTATTTTTTTCACCGTAGCGGGTAATTTCTGCAATAACCGAGGCGATGGCTGCGCAGGCGTGTCACAAATACTGGCGATCTGTATTTCATCCGCAGCATTAAACGGCACGGATGGTAGCGGTTTATAAATAAAATCAACCCGCTGATAAATAGAGGCCATTTTATCGAAAATCAATTTTGCCTGGTGCTTTTCAGGCTGCTTAGGATCCAGGCAATAGGCTTGATAGATCTGCGCCCAATTAAAGGGGGCAACGGATGCGGTGGGGATATTCAACAACATGGCTGCTGCCAGAGTAATTGGAGATATATTACTGATCAGACAATCTGGTTTAATTTCCTGTAAAATCTGTTTTTCCTGCTCAACAGCCTGCTGCCAGTTTTTATAAAGGGATTGGTATTTAAGGGCGCTCGCTTGCCAGTCAACCTCAATGGGGGAATGCATTAACATACCAAAATCATTGCCTACCGGAATCAGCTCATACTGCCCTTTTATGCGTGATGCCAAATAGGCTCTGGGAAGCAAGCTGAGCACCGTAATTCTAATCTCCGGGTAGTTTTGTATTATTTTGTTGATAACCGCGCATGAAATCGCACCGTGCCCGTAGCCGTGTGCAGTGATAGAAAAACAGAGATGCATAATAACGCCTTATCGTAAAAGCTCAGCGGAGCCGGTTAACGAAGTCATGAGTAATAAGCAGTAGAATAATAAAAAAGTCTATGCTAATAATATCCATGCAGCTACTTTTTTCATCAGCAAAATAACGACTTAGACTTATGGTTGTACACGCTCCGCAAAAACTGTTTTTGCAAGTAGCAATATTACTTTGCTTCGCATGAGGAATGACTACTATGAAAATTGCCATGTTCAGCTCCCGCAGTGATGACATTCAACATAATAATCCACTGCTTATCCTTCAACAGGAATGACTACTATGAAAATTGCTATGTTCAGCTCCCGAAGTGATGACATTCAACCTATTAAACCTATTAAACCGCTGCTTATCCCCCAACAGGAATGACTACTATGAAAATTGCTATGTTCGGTTCCCGCAGTGATGACATTCAACATATTAATCAGATATTTACCTCCAAACAGGAATTACTACTATGAAAATTGCTATGTTCAGCTCCCGCAGTTATGACATTCAACATTTTGATCCACTGTTTATCCCTCAACAGGAAGCAATACAAATAAAATATTTTGATACGCATTTAGATATTCATACCAGTCAACTGGCACATGGGTATGATGCAGTCTGTGCGTTTGTCAACGATGACTTATCCGGTCCGGTATTAACTGAACTTGCTCACCTCGGCGTTAAATTGGTATTGATGCGCTGTGCCGGTTTTAATAATGTTGATTTATGGACCTGCAAACAATTGGGCCTAACAGTGATGCGCGTTCCGGCATACTCTCCGGAAGCCGTTGCCGAACACGCTATTGCGTTACTGATGACCCTCAACAGACGAATTCATAAAGCTTATCAGCGCACCCGTGATGCCAATTTCTCACTGCAAGGATTAGTAGGCTTTAATATGTTTGGTAAAACGGTCGGGGTGATCGGCACGGGTAAAATCGGCATTGCCGCGATGCGTATTCTCAAAGGATTCGGCTGTAAAATACTAGCCTATGACCCTTATCCTTCAAAGCTGGCCATTGAGCTTGGTGCTGATTATGTTTCTTTAACTGAACTCTTCACCCGAAGTGATGTAATTACCCTGCATTGCCCGCTTACCGAGGAGAATCGTCACCTGCTTAATGAAGAGTCTTTTGCGAAAATGAAAGATGGTGTGACGATCATTAATACCAGTCGCGGCGCGTTATTAAATGCCAAAGATTCAATAGAAGCGTTAAAACAGGGTAAAATTGGCGGATTAGGGTTAGATGTTTACGAAGAGGAGGACTCTTTGTTCTTCAATGACCATTCCAGTGAAATTATCACCGATGATGTGTTCCGCCGTTTATCTTCCTGCCATAACGTCATATTCACCGGCCATCAGGCATTTTTAACCAA
>JBATHQ010000118.1:0-2642 GCA_049667005.1 Psychromonas sp. | reverse complement strand
CAGTTTTTTGACCCGCTTTATTTGAAACAGGTTACAATAGATTTTTATCTGCCTATAATTGAGCGCATGAACGAACCTATCATTTGCCGTGTCGCACTAGCGATTCCTCTGCACAAACAATTCGATTATCTATTGCCTGATTATCTGCTCAAAACAGATCCAAACAATCTGGTAGGCTGCCGCGTGCGCGTCCCCTTTGGAGGCAAACGCCAACTTATCGGGGTGATCTGCGCGGTTAACCCGACTTGCGATTATGCCATTGATAAATTGAAGAAAATCACCCAACTGATTGATCAAACCCCGTTATTAGATGAGAAAATCTGGTCGCTTTTACGCTGGGCGGCTTTTTATTATCAGCACGCTTTTGGTGATGTTTTTCAACAGGCGCTACCGACTTTATTACGTCAGGGCAAAGACGCGGTTTTTAAAGGCAGTGAACATTGGCAGTTAACCACCACGACTTTCAATTTAGAAGATTTTAAACGCTCTAAAAAACAGCAGCTTGCGCTATTAGCCTTAAGCGAATCCCCTTTATCTGCACAGCAATTAATCCTCCAGGGGATCAGCCGCGTTACACTCAAGGTGTTGCAGGAAAAAGGTTTTATTGAAGCCGTTGATAAACAGCCTGCTAGTACGGTAGATTGGCTGGAAAATTTCTCTGAGTCGACACAAAAACCGCATCTGAGTGTTGAACAAGCGATTGCAATTAGCACCGTTAATCAGCAAGCAGATAATTTTAGCTGCTTTTTATTAGAAGGAATTACCGGTAGCGGTAAAACAGAAGTTTACCTCAATATCATCAAACCCGTCTTGCTGGCAGGTAAACAGGTGCTGGTGATAGTGCCGGAAATAGGTTTAACTCCACAAACCATCAAACGTTTTCAGGCGCGTTTTAATGTCCCTGTTTATCTTAAACATTCGCAATTAAATCCAAGAGAACAGCTCGATACATGGTTACATGCTAAACAAGGCAGTGGCGCAATTATCATCGGTACACGCAGCAGCATATTTTCTGATTTTAAAAATTTAGGGTTAATCATTTTAGATGAAGAGCATGATGCCTCCTTTAAGCAACAGGATGGTTTTCGTTATCATGCTCGAGATTTTGCAATCAAGCGAGCCGCATTACAACAAATCCCCATTGTATTGGGATCTGCCACGCCTTCATTAGAAACGCTGAGCAATGCACTGCAGGGAAAATATCAACACCTGCACCTTACCGAACGCGCGGGCAATGCTAAACCACCAACGAACAGCCTAATAAACCTGGCCGGTTTACCACTCAAATCGGGATTATCTCCCCAGTTAATTGAGCTGATGAAAAAGCATCTGGATAAAAATAACCAGGTTATCTTATTTTTAAATCGGCGCGGCTATGCGCCCGTATTAATGTGCCATGAATGTGGCTGGCTAGTAAAATGTGGGCGTTGTGATGCTTTTTACACCTACCATAAATCTGCTAATTATCTGCACTGTCATCACTGCGCTTCGACGCTTCCGATACCGCATCAATGCGCGGATTGCGGCTCGACACAATTAATCTCCACGGGCGTGGGGACCGAACAGCTGGAAGAAACCTTAAACAGCCTGTTTCCGAATCACCCGACGGTGCGCATTGATCGCGATAATACCCGTAAAAAAGAGAGCTTTAATCAATATTTAAACGATATCAACAGCGGCAAATATAAAATTCTGCTCGGGACACAGATGTTGGCTAAAGGTCATCACTTCCCCGATGTCACCCTGGTCGCATTAATCGATGTGGACGGCGCGCTGTTCTGTAATGATTATCGTGCCAGCGAACGATTGGCACAGTTGTTCACCCAAGTATCAGGTCGCGCAGGCCGCGCAGAGAAAAAGGGCCAGGTAGTATTACAAACACATCACCCGGAGCACAGTCTGCTTCAGGATCTTATCAATAATGGTTATTTTGAGTTTTCCCGTAATGCCCTGCAGGAACGCAGTCTGGCCCAGTTGCCGCCGAGTACATTTCAAACTTTATTAAGAGCTGAGTCGGAGAATGCCACACTGGCGGAAAACTTTTTGGCTTTGTGTAAGCAAATCCTGCAGCAAATATGCGCAACCAACAATGTGACTGACAAGTTATTAATTTTAGGGCCGATTCCGGCAACAATGGAAAGACGGGCTGGAAAATATCGCTTCCAATTATTATTGCAAAGTAAGCAACGTCAGTTACTCACGCAAACTCTGCATCAGGCATTAACCACTTTTGATAACTTGCCTGAAGGGCGAAAGATAAGATGGTCTATTGATGTTGATCCGATTGATTTTATTTAGTTTTTGAGTATAAAACCCGAATAGAGAGCGGAGAATCACGGGCTGCGAGTTGCGGGTTCTGAGCTGCGGGTTTCGAGTTTCGAGCTGAAAACTGACAGCTGATGACTAACAACTGACGGCTAATAACTAACGGCTGACGACCTGTCTCTTAGTCACAAGTCTGTAATTCAGTTAACTTTGTTTGTTGGCTTTCGCTTTTAGGCTATGGTACTAATTATTATTGTTGGTCTTCCGCCCTTGACGGCGTGTTACTTTTCTCTCAACAGCAAGAGAAAAGTAACCAAAAGAGTGCCGTTCCGAACGTTTTTTTGTCTTGATAAATAAATCCCTTCTTAACGCACCAG
>JBATHQ010000117.1:0-8467 GCA_049667005.1 Psychromonas sp. | reverse complement strand
TTTCCCACAATCGAGCAGAAACATTGTTCATTTATGCTTGTTAAAATGAATGCTAGTTAGGCATAAAACTACGTTTCAGTCTTGGATATTGATTTGATTCGTAACATCCTGTTCTTCACCACTGCGTCGCCAGCTAAAGCTGTTCAAAGTGTTTTTATGTTTTTTTATGTAATTATAACAACTAGTTACTGTAATAAGCTCCTTGCTTTTATCCATTTTATAGGAGCCTAAATAGAGCATCTAATTAGTGGAATTGGTATAAGAAACAGCGCAGAGTGAGAGGATCGAAAAAACTGAAAGCTACGATGTTTCTTCTGTTTTGGCGTTGGGTAATTTCGCTGATCCAGCGAAGCCAATAAAACGGAGCGATCTATTTTGATCAATCCCCTTGCAGTTTTACGGTAAGGGGTTATTACTGCCAAATAAAAACATTCGTGCACTAACTATTATTTTAGGTTAACTAGAAGGCTTTACTGCATTTGTTTTTACAAGGGTGCTTTAAAAATTAATTTAAAGTAAAGTAATAGATTTTCTCATTAAAAAATGACGATTGGGTCTCGATTTCTCATTTATATCATCCATTGCAAAAAATTAGTGTTGAAAATAATGATTTGAGTACGAAGTAATTACTCTGTATGCTAATAGGGATATACATGACTAACTTTCAAAAGGAATGATTATGAAATGGAAAATTGCGGCACTCTCTTTATTAATGGGTACGACTGCTCAAGCTGCTGAATGTGGAAAAGTAACTATTGCAGATATGAACTGGAACTCAGCAAGTTTTATTGCCAATGTCGACCAATTTATTTTAGATAAGGGCTTTGGTTGTGATGCTGAACTAGTACCTGGCGATACAATGCCAACTATTACCTCCATGGTAGAAAAAAGCCAACCAGATATTGCGCCTGAACTATGGACTAATTCAGCGAAAGAAGTGATAGAGAATTCTCTTAAAGAGGGCAAACTTGTTTATGTCGGTGATTCTTTAAGTGACGGTGGTGAGGAAGGTTTTTGGGTTCCTGCTTATTTAGTTGAACAATACCCAGAACTTAAAACAATTGAAGGTGTGAAAAAGCATCCTGAATTGTTTAAACATCCAGAAGATCCTGAATTAGCGGCTTTTTATGGTTGCCCTGCTGGTTGGAATTGTCAGATTTCGTCAGCTAATCTCTTCAAAGCGCTTGAGTTAGATAAATCAAAATTTGAAATTGTCGATCCTGGTTCAAGTGCGGGTCTATCAGGCTCTATTGCTAAAGCTTATGAGCGCAAAGAAGGTTGGTTCGGTTATTACTGGGCACCAACGGCTATTCTTGGTAAATACGATATGGTAAAAGTTGATTTTGGTACTGGTGTCGATACTGAAGAATTTTTAACTTGTTCGGCTATCGATGGATGTAAAGATCCGAAGGTAACTATGTATCCTAAGGCACCGGTAAGTACCATTGTGACAGCAAAATTTGCTCCGACTAATCCCGAAGTTGTGACTTATCTTTCTAAGCGTAGCTTTACTAATGATGAAATGAATAAATTATTATCATGGATGGAAGATGAACAAGCTACTGCTGAAGATGCGATGTATCACTTCTTAGAAACCTACCCTTCAAAGTGGAAAGCTTGGCTACCGGAAGATGTTGCTAAAAAAGTAGCTGCTGAGCTTTAAACTTCACATTTATTAAATCATTAAGAGTATTTCGTTATGAATTACTCTTGTCTATGCCAATGTTTTTAATTATCTATTCATTTCTTAATCACCAATGAGTAGATAATTAGATGCATTGGTTTTGCATTATAAAGGAAATTAAAATGGCTAATAGTAGCTGGTTAACCAGCTTTCCAGAGATGGATCATTCAACGTTACGCCTTATTCGTAAAACGCTTGATGGTGCCTATAAAAATTTTTCTCGCGAGTACGGAGACTTTATCGAGTCTCTCTTTGATCCTCTTCTCTCTTTTCTCGTTTGGTTTGAAAAATTATTACTCAGTACCCCTTGGTGGATTGTGCTTATCGTGACCACCGGCTTGGTGTACTTTGCTAGCCGATCAGTGAAATTAGCGGTTGCATGTGTGGTCTCTCTGTTGTTAATTGGTTACTTCGGTATGTGGGAAGACACCATGCGGACATTGAGTATTATTACTGTTTGTACTTTTGTGGCGATCGCCGTCGGGATTCCAATTGGTATTGCAATGGCGCGGTCTAATAAAGTTCAGGTAATTGTAACGCCCCTTTTAGATGTAATGCAGACTATGCCTGCTTTCGTCTATCTGATCCCGGTTGTTATGTTGTTAGGTATCGGTAAAATCCCGGGTTTGATTGCTGTCGTTATTTACGCAATTCCGCCTGTTATCCGCCTGACAAATCTTGGTATACGTCTGGTTGATAAAGAGGTATTAGAAGCTGCTACAGCATTTGGTGCGAGCAGTCGACAGAGACTGCTTAGCGTACAGTTACCGCTAGCAATGCCGACTATTATGGCCGGTATTAATCAGACAATTATGATGGCATTATCGATGGTGGTTATTGCCTCTATGATCGGTGTTAAGGGATTGGGGCAGCCGGTATTGAAATCAATTACTAACCAGTATTTTACATTAGGTTTATTAAATGGCTTAGCGATTGTGGCATTGGCTATATTGTTCGACCGTGCAACGCAGGCCTATGCAAAACGTAGCCAAGCTCACTTGGGAGATAGTAAAAATGACTAAGCCACTTATTAAAATATCCGGTTTGTATAAAATATTTGGTGAGAACCCAGCTAGCGTGATGCCTTTGCTTCATGAGGGATTAAGTAAAGATGAAATTCTAGCAAAAACCGGTCATACCGTTGGACTTAAAGATATCAATCTAGAAATTAAGCGTGGCGAGATTTTTGTTATTATGGGATTGTCCGGTTCAGGAAAATCAACATTAATTCGTCACTTTAATCGCTTAATTGACCCGACTGAAGGGAAAATAGATGTTGAAGGTACCGATGTGATGCAGTTCGGTACCAAGGAGCTGATGGATTTTCGCCGCCACAAAATGTCCATGGTATTTCAAAATTTTGGCCTGTTACCCCACCGTAAAGTTATCGATAATGTCGCTTATGGTTTAGAAATCCAAAATATTGAGAAAAGCAAGAGGCTAACAACTGCTGGTGAATGGTTGGATACCGTTGGTTTATCTGGATACGGCGAGCAGTATCCATCGCAACTCTCCGGAGGACAGCAACAGCGTGTTGGTTTGGCCAGAGCGCTTTGTACTAATGCTGAAATATTGTTGATGGACGAAGCTTTTTCGGCACTTGATCCACTTATTCGTAGTGAAATGCAGGATCAGTTGATTGAGCTTCAAGAAAAGCTGCATAAAACCATTATATTTATCACCCATGATCTCGATGAGGCGTTACGCTTAGGCGATCAGATCGCTATATTGAAAGATGGTGAACTCGTACAGCAAGGCGCTCCTGATGAAATTTTACTTAACCCCGCAACGGATTATGTGGAAGCCTTCGTAAAAGACGTTAACCGTGCGCGTGCGTTGACCGTTGAAACGGTGATGCAGAAACCATCAATGCGTATTACTGCGACAACGATTGCAGAAGCATTAGCACAGATGAAGCTGACTAAGCATGCTTATGGTTATCATGTTACTAAAGATGGATTTCAAGGTATTATAACCGAAGAAAGTCTACAAGATGCTGCAAATGCTGATCAATCTAAACTGATTCAATCTGACATCTATGAAGATGTTCCAACTATCTCAGCGGAATCCGCTATCGAACAAGTGCTGACGGAAAGTATTTCATCAGATTACGCTCTACCCGTGATAGACGAAGAGGGTAATCTTAAGGGATCATTGGGAAAAGAGCGCGTTGCAGATATATTTTCTGGTAAGGATGCAAGCTAGTTTGATCTAGAGCCTTGCATTAATAAAGCGCTTTATACCCGTTGCCAGTGAATATTGGCAACGGGTTTTTGTTTATTATGAATAGTATTTTTAAATACACTGAGTGTAAATGTATCTTCATGCTATCGTCCCACATTTTTCTAACAGCAATAACCTTTGACCAGCGTTATCCTACTCTCTTTAAGCTCGGATCTGCACTTATCTTAATTTGTCAGGCAATGTTGCGATTTTATGGCACACTACCGGTTAAGGTTTAAATATTACAGAGAAAAGGGGACATAATGGTCTGTTTTGATGAACAACAAGTCGTTGCCGGAATATCTGCTATCGCCCGCCTTGCCGGTGAGGCGATCTTACAAATATATCAACGTGATTTTGACGTGCAGTTAAAAGCGGATACCTCTCCTTTAACGGAAGCGGATCTTGCTGCTCACGAGATTATTATGCAAGGGCTAGCAGAACTGACGCCGGAGATACCGGTTTTATCAGAAGAAGATGCGAATGTGGATTGGTCGGTGCGTCAAACCTGGCAGCAATACTGGTTAGTTGATCCGCTCGATGGTACGAAAGAATTTATTAAAAAAAATGGTGAATTTACGGTTAATATTGCTTTGATCGAAAATGGCAAACCCATATTGGCGGTGGTTTATGCGCCGGTTTTAGACAAATTATATTTTAGCAATAAAAGCCAGGCTTTCTTAACCACTGCGGAAAAAGCGAATATCCCTTTGCAGGTTTGTCATAATACAGAAAGACTGAAAGTATTAGTGAGCCGTTCCCACCCAAGTGCAGGGATCTTAGCTTATCTGGATAAATTGGGTAATCATGAAACGCTTGCCGTGGGCAGTTCACTCAAGTTTTGCCTGATTGCCGAAGGACTGGCGAATCTCTACCCTCGTTTAGGCCCTACCATGGAATGGGATACCGCTGCTGGCCATTGCATTGCAGAAAAAGCTGGTGCGCGGGTTTGTGAATTAGATGGGCAGCCTTTAGTTTATAATCAGAAAGAGAGTCTGTTGAATCCTTTCTTTGAGGTTAAAACCTTTTAATTTTTGGCCGTTTGTCGTGTAAAAATAGCCACAGTGTAGCAAAGTGACCATTGCCTGATTGTTTGAATAGTTGGCATTATTCAAATAATAGGACTAAAAATAGCTTATCAACAAACTTTTTTTAGTTTGCACTTAATAATCGTTATTAAATCGGTTATTCTGCACACAATTAATTAACAATTAAATTGGAAATAAAAATGATTGTACTAGGACACCAAAACCCAGACTGTGATAGCTTATGTTCTGCAATTGCAGTTGCGAGCTTATTAAATAAACTTGGCAAAGATGCAACACCTGCACTGCAGGGCGAACCTAATCCAGAAGCGATGTTTCTGCTTGCCCAATCTGGTTTTCCACAACCGGAGATTCGTACTTCCGTTGCCGGTGAAGAAATTTTTATCGTTGATTACTCTGATTGGAACCAAGGCACTGCGGACATGAAAAAAGCAAAAATCCGCGGTATTGTTGATCATCACAAATTAGGTGATATCACAACATCTGAGCCGCTAGAGTGTTGGATTTGGCCTGTAGGGTGCAGTGCAACTATTGTGCACAACATGTATAAATTTCACAACCAAGTACCCGATGCACCTGTTGCTAAACTGATGATGGGCGCAATTATTTCCGATACGGTTAACTTTAAAGGTCCTACCACAACGGATATGGATATTGCTGCAGTAAAAGAACTTGCTGTAATAGCGGGTGTGGCCGATGTTGAAGCGTTTGCAATGGCGCAGTTTGACGCTAAATCAGATATCAAATTTGTGCCTGCAGCTGAGCTTGTTTTACGCGACCAAAAAGTTTTTGAAATGGCTGGAGATAAACTAGCAATTGGTCAATTAGAGCTGACTTCATTAGAAACTGCATTTGAGAAGAAAGCAGAGATGTTGGCTGAGATGGAAAAATTGCAGGCAGAAAACGGTTACCACTCAACGATTGTCTTATTAACTGATATCAATAAGCTCGACACAACGGCACTGATCGTCAGCAAAGATGCGGACAAAGTGGCGGCAGCCTTAAACAGTACTGTTGTTGACCAGGCATTTGAACTGCCGGGTGTAGTAAGCCGCAAAAAACAAATTATTCCATTTTTGCAGGAAGCGTTTGAAGCTTAAGTAAAAAATAAGCTTTATCTGGTAATCAGCATGCTATAAAAGCGAACATCGCAAGGTGTTCGCTTTTTTATTGGCGACGATTTAATATAGATTAACTTTCTTATTTTACAATTGAGGTTTTATGCATATTCATATTCTTGGTATCTGTGGCACATTTATGGGCGGCGTTGCGATCCTCGCTAAATCATTGGGGTACAAGGTTACGGGATCAGATAAAAACGTTTATCCGCCAATGAGTACACAATTGGAGGAGCAGGGAATCGAGTTAATTCAGGGCTTTGATCCAAGCCAATTAGATTTAAACCCCGACCTGGTGGTTATCGGGAATGCAATGAGCAGAGGAAATCCCTGTGTAGAAGCGGTACTTGATAAACAAATTCCTTATATTTCCGGCCCGCAGTGGTTATTAGAGCATGTATTAAAAGATCGTTGGGTATTAGCCGTTGCAGGAACGCATGGTAAAACGTCGACTTCAAGCATGCTTGCTTGGATTTTGGATTACGCCAATATGAAACCGGGGTTTTTAATTGGCGGAGTGCCAGAAAACTTTGGTTTATCGGCCCGTCTAGGTGAAACGCCTTTTTTTGTGATCGAGGCCGATGAGTACGATAGCGCTTTTTTTGATAAACGCTCTAAATTTGTCCATTACCATCCCCGCACTTTAGTCTTAAACAATCTTGAATTTGATCATGCGGATATATTTGAAGATCTTAATGCCATCAAAAAACAATTTCATCATCTTGTGAGAACCGTCCCGAGTACAGGAAGAATTATCATCCCAAATCAAGACGAGGCGTTGATGGCAGTTAAACATATGGGCTGCTGGAGTGAAGTTGAATATCTGGGTGAAAACTGGTCGAGCAATAAAATGAAAGAGGATGGTTCACTTTTTGAAGTGTATTTAGATAAGGAAAGACAAGGGCAAGTGAATTGGTCATTAATGGGTGACCATAATGTTAATAATGCACTTGCTGCAATAGCTGCTGCACGCCACGTTGGCGTTACGCCGGCTATTGCTATTGAAGCTCTCGCTGAATTTAAAAATATCAAGCGTCGCATGGAAGTAAAAGGCAAAGTAAATAATATTACCGTTTATGATGATTTTGCGCATCACCCCACAGCAATTAAAACGACGTTGGCGGGATTACGTGCAAAAGTAGGTAATGAAAAAATCATCGCAGTACTCGAACCTCGGTCAAATACAATGAAATTAGGTGTGCATAAAGAAGCATTGGTAAATGCATTATCGGCAGCTGATAGCGTTTATTGTTTTGAAACCGATGATATCAACTGGTCTATTCAGGAATTGTTTGATGAGCAATGCAAAGAAGTTGATATATCAAATGATATTGCAACCTTGTGTAATAAGTTAGTCGCTTGCGCACAGCCCAACGACCACATATTAATTATGAGTAATGGTGGGTTTGGTAACATCCATCAAAAACTATTAGAACAACTTGCCCTGAAAGTGCGTACTTAATGATGGCTAACGATCAATTTTTTAAAGAAAAAATAACACTTGCAGTAACTGGTGCATCGGGTAGCGGTTACTTTTTAAGGTTAATGCAGTCTTTAGTTGATGCGGATCTGCAAGTCTATTTATTGCTTTCAGATGCCGCTAAAATTGTTTTAAGAACAGAAGAAAATGAAGCTTGGCCGGAAGATGTAGGGGAATTGAATCTGTTTTTACAAAGCAGATATCATGCTAAAGCGGGACAAATAATCGCATTAACCGCAAAAGACTGGTTTTCCCCCGTTGCATCGGGCTCATCTTCTCCCGGTAAAATGATTATTTGTCCATGCAGTTGTGGCACATTAGCCTCTATTGCTCAGGGCTTATCTAAAAATTTAATCGAACGTGCCGCTGACGTGGTGTTAAAAGAGCGCGGTAAATTAATAGTAATGCCGCGAGAAACGCCTTTTTCAACTATTCATTTACGCAATATGCTAACACTCTCTGAATTAGGCGTAACGGTGATGCCATTAGCGCCTGGTTTTTATCATAAACCAGAAACTATTTCTGATTTACAGGATTTTATGGTGGCGAGAGTATTAGATCATCTAAATATTCCACATAAAATCAGCAAACGCTGGTGTGAATAACCTGCGAAAGTCAAAAAGCGATGATTTTTGTTTGTTTTGTGCGCGTAAATATCAAGGTTTTAATAAGTTGCATTTTATCGTTATAAAACACTTGCCATGGTGATCTAAATCCCTATAATGCGCATCCACGGAAACGGGATAGGACGCAAGTTAATCCAGTTAACGAGAACGAAAGAAAAGGAGTTTTTCAAAAGCGTTTAACGCGGTTTGAAAAGAATAAAAATAACCTTGACTCAGTTCGCAGGAAGCGTATTATACGCACCTCGCCGAAAGGCACGCTCTTTAACAATTTAATCAAACAATCTGTGTGG
>JBATHQ010000116.1:0-6731 GCA_049667005.1 Psychromonas sp. | reverse complement strand
CCTATGCGCATTATTTCACTATGTAACGGCAGCTATTCAGTGGTGCGTAAAACGCACCCTACTTTTGAAAATTTAAGGATTTGGAATACGGTTAGCTTTCATCATTTTTGTCATAGGGAAATGTCTTGTGACCATAGCGTATTACCAGAATAGAGATAGCCATAATTAATACCGCAGCAGCGATACCCAGCATTCGCAATGTGTCCAAGTTCTTCATATCAAGAATCATATAACGCGCCAGTGCGACTATGGCAATGTACAGCGGCATACGTACAGGCAGCTTTCCTGATTTCAGGTATATACCAACCATTGCCAATACTTCAAGGTAGATAAAAAGTAACAAAAGATCCGCCAGTGTTACCTGCATCGCGGTAAACATGACGCCAATTTCCAAGAGCATTGCTATGACGGTTGCGAAGGCGATCACCAATAAGCCGATATCCTCAGCAACGGTTAATACCTTATGCCCTGATTGTTTTAATTTACTCATGAATATTTCCTATGAAGTCCGAGGGCTGGGGTATTTTTAAACGATGTTTAAGCAATTAACGCCCAGGATCAAGCATTTTGCTTTTTAGCACTGATATGATCAAGCAAATCATCTTTAATTTCAAGGCGTTTAATACTAATCTTTAGTTTAGATTTTGCACCAATACGGCGGTCGATATAAACATCAATAAGCGCTAAATTAACAGCGCAAGTCGATCCTTCTTTTTTAATGACTTCCCGTTCTACCATCTCAACGAAACCGGCAACATCGCTAGGCCGTTGCGAGCTGAAAATACCTGACAATTTATCCCCATGTTACTTGAAGATGCTGTGTCAGGTATAGGCACCGCTGGCTTGCGATGCCCCTTATACGCCTATATAACTTTTTTTCACTCGAGCGGTTAATTTAATAATCAGTTCATAGGCGATGGTGCCGATATGTCGGGCTATCTCCTCAACGGGTAATGCATCCCCCCAAAAAATCACCTCATCGCCAACCTGATCCTTGCTATCCGGGCCAAGATCTACGGTGATCATATCCATTGATACAGTGCCCACAATAGAAGCCCGCCGCCCGTTAACCAGAACCGGCGTTCCGCTCGGCGCGGTTCTCGGATAACCGTCACCATAACCCATGGCCACGACGCCGATGCGTGTGTCGCGGGGAGCGACCCAGCTTTTTCCATACCCCAGCGCATCCCCCTGTTTATGTTCGCGTACCGAAATCAATTTTGATTTTAAGGTCATTACCGCACGCAACCCTTCATCCCGGCCGCATGAATCGACTCGCGGTGCAATACCATATAAAGCAATGCCCGGACGCAGCCAATCATAATACGCATCGGGCCAGTGCAGAATGGCGGCGGAATTACTCAGACTTTTACCACCACAATAGGCTTGCGTGGCTTTTTCAAAACACGCTATTTGTTCCGAAGTTGCACTGCTTTCCAGCTCATCAGCACAATTAAAATGGCTGGCAAAACGGATCTCATTTTTAGCATTCGCAGATGCTTTAATACGCCGGTAATAATCATCAACTTGCTCCGGTAAAACACCGAGGCGATGCATCCCGGTATCGATTTTAAGCCATACCTGCACTGGCTTGCTTAAGTCAGCCTGTTCAAGCTCCTGCAACTGTCTTTGGTTATGGATCATGGTATGAATATTCAATGCCGATGCACAGTGTAATTCATCGGGGCAAAAACACCCCTCGAGCAATAGAATCGGCTGTTCAATACCCGCTTCTCGCAATTCAACCGCTTCCTGCAGACGAGAAACAGCAAAGGCATCCGCTTGCGGCAGCGCTTTGGCAAATCTAACCGCACCATGACCATAGGCATTGGCTTTGAGCACCGCGGCGATCTTTGCTGTGGGGCATTTACCTTGAATGAATTGGTAGTTGTGCCGCAACGCAGCAATATCAATAACGGCTTCAGCTGTTAGCATAATAATTCCTTGATGGTTGTGATGATCCCATGATGCACAAAGGCGCAAATAAACATCTCTTAACAGCTTACGGTAAACATACATTTTCAGAGCAGATTAATGATAATGCCATTTAATCCACCTTTTAATACCTTGATAGCCAGAGCGTCTTATTAGTTAGGTGCGGTTTTTAGGATCACATTAAAATAAATTAGCGAATTTTTAAAAATGATCACACATGCCAAAAACATGCCAAGTAGAATAAACCATGATAAATAAAAAACGCAGATTAATAGACCAATCCATAAACAATCATCTAAGCGCTGATATTTTTTAACAACTAATAAAAATCACTCAGCGTAAAATCACAACAAAGCAGTGACTGATAACGTAAAAAACCACCAAAACAGGGCAAAAAAGAGCCTAAAAGCTCCAAAATGGTGCATTCACTACACAAAATGCTGCATACACTACAGTTATTGGTAGTACTCTTTCCAATACAAAAGCGGTCAATTTTTTAATAAAGACACAATAAACAGGAATTTTACGCGTTTAAAAGAGAAAAACAAAACAAATACAAAACACTGCAAAATGTCGTATATTCAGAATAAAAAACCAAACAAAACGCAGAGTGGCGTTTTTGCAGCATATTCTGTTTTTATTAGTGCTAGCAGAGTCGTTGTGGCACGCTTCTTTAAAATAATAAATTGTAACGGAATGAATTTATGGCACAAAATATGCTCATAGGATTTATGTTATTTAACTTACCCCTGATAAGTCTCATACATAACGAAACAAATGAGATAGGGCTTACTACTAATAGGAAATAAATACTATGGAAATTCAAAAACCTTATCTGTTATTTTTAGGTGATGCCCACGATTCGCTAGCAGCGAAAGTCGCACAGGGAATCAAACAATGGCACCCTGAATATTGTGTCGGTCAATTCCGTATGGAAGATTGTGCAGCCGACTGTGGTTTAACCGATATGGATATAATCCAGGCCAAAGAAGCCGGCGTAAAAACACTGGTTATTGGTGTTGCTAATCGCGGCGGTATTATCTCAGGAAAATGGATTGAAATTTTAAAACAAGCACTTGAAGCGGGCATGGATTTAGCGGCAGGTCTGCATAACAAACTCAATGATATTGCTGAGCTTAAAGCGCTGGCGGATAGCTTAGGCCGTACAATGTTTGATGTTCGTTTCCCTACGCAGTCTTTCCCCGTTGCAAACGGACTGAAGCGCAGCGGTAAACGTGTTTTACCTGTCGGTACCGACTGTTCATGCGGCAAAATGTATACCGCCCTGGCAATTGAAAAAGAGATGCTGGCACGCGGTATGGACGCAAACTTCCGCGCTACCGGTCAAACAGGTATTCTGATTAGCGGTGCAGGCGTGAGTGTTGATGCTGTGGTTGCTGATTTTATTTCCGGTGCAGTCGAAGTCTTAGCACCAGAAAATGCTCCGGATCATTGGGATGTTATTGAAGGTCAGGGATCTTTATTCCACGCTTCTTTCGCAGGCGTGACAACAGGACTTATCCATGGCTCACAGGCTGATGCACTGGTCCTATGTCACGAACCAACGCGTACTCATATGCGCGGTTTGCCAACTTACCCGGTTCCTGATTTACAAGTCTGTATGGATGCCAATCTGACAATGGCCCGCCTGACCAATCCTGATGTACGCTTTGTTGCTATCTCTGTGAATACCTCACAGCTAACTGAAAGTGAAGCAATTGAATATTTAGCAGGGGTTGAAGCACAATTTGGCATGCCGGCTGTTGATCCTTTCCGTGAAGGTGTAGGCCGCATTGTGGATCAACTGCAAAAAATCTAAGGACGATGTTATGAAGGTTAAACTGCTTGATCAAAGCTGGCCTATCCGCGGTACCTTTACCATCTCCCGCGGGTCCAAAACACACGCCAACGTTGTGGTCGTTGAACTGCATCAGGGTGAGTATGTCGGCCGCGGTGAATGTGTACCTTATGCACGATATGGTGAATCTATCGAGTCAGTAGTTGCACAACTTACGTCTCTGGTTGTCAAAATTGAAGACGGATTAACCCGCCAGCAATTGCAACCTTTATTGCCGGCGGGTGCTGCAAGAAATGCACTGGATTGCGCATTTTGGGATCTGCAGTGTAAACAATCCGGTCTGCGCATTTGGCAGCTTCTGGATGTTGCCGAGCCACAGCCGTTGGTTACCGCTTATACGCTTTCTTTAGACACACCGGAGCGTATGCAGCAAGCAGCAATCGAAAATATTCACAGACCGCTGCTGAAACTGAAACTTGCAGGCGAAGGTGATGTTGAGCGCGTTGCGGCAGTGCGTGCCGGCTCTCCTGATGCACGTATTATTGTTGATGCCAATGAAGGTTGGGATGAGGCACTGTATCTGCAGATGGTACCGGAACTGGTAAAACTGGGCGTAGAGATGATCGAGCAGCCTTTGCCGGCAGATAATGATGCAGCGCTTGAGCACCTTCCCAGACCGATTACTCTGTGCGCCGACGAATCTTGTCATGATCGCAGCAGTTTGTCGAAAATTATCGGCCGTTACGATATGATCAATATCAAAACCGATAAAACCGGCGGTCTGACTGAGGCATTGGCATTAAAAGCGGAGGCTGAAAAGGCCGGATTACAAGTGATGGTTGGCTGCATGTTAGCCACCTCGTTGGCAATGGCGCCCGCTTTTATCGTCGCGCAAAATACACAGGTCGTTGACCTTGATGGCCCGTTACTGCTTGCTGAAGATCGCGATCCATGTATCACTTTTGATGACAGTAATATGAACGTTTATCAAGCCGCTCTGTGGGGTTAACAATAACGCTGTCACGCCCTGTGTAAAGCCGGGCGTGACGGCAGCAAGGTACTTTTAATAGCGTTTTTTATCAATCGTCATAGTGTTATTTTATTACTATGACAACAAGGAATTAATTATGCAACGTATCGTTTACCTAGATGGTGAGTTTATTAAAGAAAGCGAGGCTAAAGTTTCTATTTTTGATCGCGGCTTTCTTTTTGGCGACGCCGTTTATGAAGTAACAGCAGTACTTAATGGCAAACTAGTTGATAACGAAGGGCATATGATCCGCCTGCAGCGTTCATGCAGCGAGCTGCAAATCGCCTTGCCGGTATCACTGCAACAAATCACCGATATTCAAAAGAAATTAATTGAACTTAACCAGCTTAACGAAGGCGGTATTTATCTGCAGATAAGCCGCGGTTCCGCTGGAGATCGTGATTTTGGTTATCCGCAAAATGTCACACCAACACTAGTGTTATTTACCCAGGCTCGTGATCTTTTAAACAGCCCGAAAGCGGTAAAAGGGATGAAAGTGATCACCACTGAAGATATTCGCTGGAAACGCCGTGATATCAAAACTGTCGGCTTACTTGCTCCGTGTATGGCTAAACAAGGTGCTCTGGACAAACAGGTCGATGATGCCTGGCTGGTTGAAGATGGTTACATCACTGAAGGCAGCTCGAACAATGCCTATATTGTGACTGGCGAGGGTGTGTTAATTACCCGCCCTCTGAGCAATGATATATTGCATGGCATTACCCGCAAAGCATTGCTTGCGCTTGCCGAGCAGGCGGATATTCAAGTTGAAGAGCGTTCGTTTACAGCTGAAGAGGCCTATCAGGCAGATGAAGCTTTTGTCAGCTCTGCAACGACTTTTGTCTGGCCGGTTATTGAAATCGACGGCAAAACCATCGGCACGGGTAAACCGGGTAAAGTTGCGATGAAGCTGCGCGAAATCTATATTGAACTGGCAACACGAACAGCAGAATAAGATCTCCTGCACGCTGCACAGATTGCTTAAACAAAAAGGCGAATAGATATTTTCTATTCGCCTTTTTTACTACATATACCCATACTTTTGAAGCGTCAGCTTGAGAAACTCACTTAGCCAGCAAAAAGAATAATCACGAATTTATAGTCGCGATCATATTCAATAATAGATGAGCCGCGTAAAATAACCGGCATCCAACAGGTTGCCGCCAAGGAGATAAATGCTCTACGAACTCACCAATAATAGCCGCATCTCTCTTAGCCAGTTATCGATAAAGAAGAAGCAACCGGTATACCGTGATGGCATTAGTGCCAATGGTTTCTATTACGTCAAGAGTGGACTGGTCGGCCTATATCAGGTGACTGAAAGTGGCAAAGAAAGCTTACTAAGAATTTATGGTCCGGGGTCTTTCTTTGGCTATCGTTCTCTTTTTACCGAACAAAAATACCCGGCAACGTCGCGCACTATGTTAAACAGCGAGTTATTGAAAATAGATGTAAGCGATTTTACTGAACTGGAAAGCATTGCACCAAATATATCAGCATACCTGATGCGTGAAGTCTGTGAAGAGTTGGGGGAAGCAGAAAAGCGCTTAATGCAACAGACATCCTGCAGTGCTAAAAAAAGAATTCTCGATGCCATTTATCACCTGTTTACTTTCTATCCGGATTACTCCTGGACATATAGAGAAATTGGTGAATACAGCGGAACCGACACGACGACGGTTATACGCTACTGCAAAACACTTAAAGCGACAGGATATCTCAGAAAAGATAGCCGCAAGCCCATTCCAATGGATATACAACTGATTGCCGAATTTCGTCAATCAATCGTCTAAAAATTATGAGGAGTAATATGAATACTGAAGCAAAAGTAGTAACAGAAAACTGGCGCAGTCTCGGTGAAGCCCCTGACTACCGCTTCTCTCTGGCTAATGAAAGAACCTATCTTGCATGGATTAGAACTGCCATTGCCTTACTGGCGGGCGCTATCGCTATCGATCAGTTGACCCC
>JBATHQ010000115.1:0-2533 GCA_049667005.1 Psychromonas sp. | reverse complement strand
TCAGTTTATGACTCAAGTTCCCTTATTATTCGCCAATTCAATACCCATGTTACTTCAAGATGTAAAACGGTACGCATCCATAGCAAGTATTCCGCGCTCAGCATCTTGGTGTATCATCTCCCCTCTTCCTGTTTCGCTGCTTCCCAATGCTGCAATAAGCGGTAGAAAATGCTCCTGTGTCGGATGATTAAATAACACATCGGGCGCTTCATTCATGTAATTTAACAATGACTCTAGATACGCGTTTGAAAGCTGATCATTCACCCAATCTGTAAATGTTTTAACCCGTTTATCACTGCCTGGCGATGGGTTGTAAAATTCACGCAGATTGTGGCTTACATTTCCGGATCCAATAATAAGAATATTTTCCTCTCGAAGTGACGCCATCAGTTTGCCATGCTCATAGTTACGGCGCGCGCCCTGCGCACTGTTAATCGATATCTGTACAATCGGAATATCCGCTGCTGGAAACATCAGTCGCAACGGGATCCATAGGCCATGATCCCATCCCTGCTGCTCATCCAGAATTGGATCTAGACCTGCGTATTTAAATCGCTCTGCAATCCGTTTAGCCAGATCAGGTGAGCCAGGGGCATTATATTGAATGCTATATAGCGGCGCTGGAAAACCATAAAAATCATGGATGGTTTTCGGATTTTTGCCCGCAGTGATCACTATCTCATTAAGGATATCGAAATGTGCCGAGAACACTACGATAGCCTTAGGTCTTGTTAATGATTTTCCTAACTTCTGCAAAAATCGTGATGTTTTACTCTCTTCTATCGCCATCATCGGTGAGCCATGAGAGATAAATAATGCGGGTTGTCTTTTCATTACGCGGCCTCCGTTGGACCAACAGGCACAATGCCCGATGGGTTTAATGCGCTTAGTGAATAATAGCTGTATTTAATATGGCGAATACTCACTGTTATCTATATCGGTTATGGCAAGTATTCTTTTTGTATTCACTGACAGATATGATATCTGTTGAATAAGCATAACCGGCTTGTATACAGCGTCTATTAGCATGTTTCTGTCTGTGGCTAAGCATTATTATCTGAGTGATTTTTAAGTCGCTGCGCAATTTTATTATCCACCGATAAAGCGCCGCCACCCTGAACGACTAAAGTGAGTGATGCAACCGCAAGGATAAGCGCATACTCATAGCCATTGTTGGTAACAAAAAGACCGTTTCCAATATGTACCGTCATCGCCATGATCATGGTAAATGCGGTGACGACAGCGGCTGGGCGAGTAAGCAGGCCCAGTATCAGTGCCAGACCACCAAAGAACTCGCCACTCCCGGCCAACAAAGCCATCACATAACCGGGGGCAAAACCGACACTTTCCATAAATTGCCCCGTGCCTTGCAGACCATAACCACCAAAGAGACCGAATAATTTTTGAGATCCATGCGCCATTAGCACAATGCCAAGTGGAACGCGGAGAATCGGAGCAGCAAACCCTGCATTTGATAGAAGTAATTTGTGTATGAGTTTTGTGTTCATTATTGTTTCCAATTAATTAGATATGGGATGTTTTCGTTAATAGAGATGATATTAGATAGTGCTAAGTAGATAAATGTGCTATTTATTGAGATATTATAAACAATATGTTGTCAATTAAGGCGGGCATGGATAAATTAGAAACGATGAGGGCCTTTATTACGGTTGTGCAGGAAGGTGCTTTCTCTAAAGCGGCTGACAAGCTTAATCTATCGCCACAACTAGTCAGTAAATATGTCTCTCAGTTGGAGAATAAACTACAGATCCGTTTATTAAACAGAACCACACGTAAAGTTAGCCTAACCGAAGCGGGGATAGAGTATTACCAACGTTGCCAACAGGTTTTAGATGATATCGACGAATTAGAAGGCACCTTAACCAACCTGCACCAGAATATCTCAGGTGTGTTAACAATAAGTGCCCCCATGTCGTTCGCAATGAGGCATCTTCCCAAGCTTATTGCTGAATTCCAACAGATCCATCCTGACGTAAAGATTGAGTTAAAAATGACCGACAGGAAGGTAGATATTGTTGAAGAGGGTATCGATATCGCACTGAGGGTCGGTCTGTTGGAAAGCTCTTCAATGATAGCAAAAAAAATTACTGCAATTAACCTTGTCATATGTGCCTCTCCAGATTATCTAAAAAAGCATGGCACCCCTAAGACGGCAGTAGAATTACAGGGTCATGTTTATCTGAAATACAATAATTCTGATAGTAACATGCTCTTTTCACAATTTGATATCGAATATAAGAAGCTCGGGTTGAATGAGAAGATAATAGCCAATAATGGTGATTTTTTGGTTAATGCTGCTATCTATGGGGGCGGCATCATCATTCAACCGACCTTTATTGCAGGTGAAGCAATAGCGGAAGGTAAATTAAAGCGAATATTGACGGAGTATGAACCGGATCCTATGGCGATCTATGCGGTTTATGCAAACCGCAAGTTTCTCGCAAGCAAGGTGCGCATCTTTATTGATTTTGTAAGTCAGTTCTATGGCGACATTCCATATTGGGATAAGTAA
>JBATHQ010000114.1:0-17237 GCA_049667005.1 Psychromonas sp. | reverse complement strand
TCGGCACTCACGGTCATCACAATCCGGCTATCCACTTTTTTTATTGACGATTGTTTTGCAGAGGGCATAAAGGAGACAAACTGGCTAACCGGTACTTGCCCGGCGCTGGTCTGCAGGCGCAGCGCTGAAAGTTGACTTAAGGTGCGATTCTGTTGCGGATAGCGGACGCGGATATCTAACTCATCATCGACATCATCAGGACGATAAGTACCGAGCATCAGTCCATTGGTCAAAAACTGCACACTGCTGCCGAGCAGGGTTGCATCCGCGCCATAACGGGCAGCATCAGCGCGATTAATTTTGAGTTGCCACTCGACACCGGGTTTCTCTCCATCATCTTCAATATTCACAAAATACGGTTTTTCCTGCAGCAGAGAATGAATTTTTTCTGCACTGCGCTGCAATAGCTCAGGATTTCTTGAGCTGATTTCAATTTGTAACGCCTTGCCGGTAGGCGGACCGGACTGATCTTTTTTCAGCTCAATTTCAACACCCGGCAGATCTTGAGTACGCGTTTGTATATCGGCAATAATTTTATTAGCACTGCGCCGATCCTGCCAGTCATGCAGATTAATGCGCATACTACCAATCAATTCACCGGTTTCATCTCCAGTTTTCAAGTAAAGGGTATCTATCTCATCACTGAGCGGTAAGATTTGCTGTTCAATAAGCGACATAACCTGATCTTGTTCATAAATTGAAAAATCGCCATAAGAACGCACTTTGACATTGATACCGGTAGGCTCCACTTGCGGAAAAAACTCGACCCCTAAATTTGATTTAACAAACAAAGTAACGCCGGAAACAGCGATCACACAGGCAGCCAGCAACACCAGCCAGGGACTTTTAATCGCTTTATTGAGTGTTTTTACATAAAAACCGGAAAAACCGCTTAAATTTAATAGATCTCCGCTTTCAGCTAATAAAGCATTATTTTTCTCCTGCTCCGATAAAAAACGCGGTTTTCCAACCACACAGCCCAATACTGGAATAAAGATCAAAGCCATCACCAGCGAAGCGCTTAAGGTCGCAATCAATGTCAGCGGCAGGTATTTCATAAACTCCCCGGTAATACCCGGCCAGAATAATAAAGGCGCAAAGGCAGCCAGGGTTGTCGCAGTTGATGCGATAATCGGCCAGGCCATGCGTCTTGCTGCATGAAGATAGGCTTTATGACGAGGTTCCCCGGCAGACATCGCCCGATCCGCAAATTCGGTAACGACTATCGCCCCATCAACAAGCATCCCGACCGACATGATCAGCGCAAATAACACCACAATATTAACGGTAATGCCGAAAGCCCAGAGTACTAATATGCCGGTTAAAAAAGATCCCGGAATGGCAATCCCCACCAAAGCGGCGCTTCTTAGACCGAGAATAGCGATAATCACAATCACCACTAATAAGACCGCACTGAGGACATTATTCTGCAGGTCGTTAAGCATGGTTTTAACATCTTTAGAGCGATCGCCGGCGTAACTGACTTGAATATTATTGGGTAAAAGATCTTCATTATCAGCAATAAAGGCTTTAACTTTAGCCACGGTATTGATGATATTTTCGCCAGGACGCTTAACCACTTCCAGAGAGATGGTCGGCAACCCGTTGACCCGGACAAAACTTGTCGGGTCTTTAAAAGTGCGGCGGATTCGGGCAACATCGGCAAAGGTTATCACCTTGTCAGCGTCAACCTTAATCGGCATCTCCAACACATCTTTAATGGTGGAAAAAACAGAGGGCACCTTAATGGGGAAACGCCCTTTCCCGGTATCCATGATGCCCGCGGCGACCAGGCGATTATTACGCGAAACCAGGTTGTAGATATCGTTCATATTCAGCCGGTAACTTTCCATCAACAGCGGATCAACCAAAATCTCCACCATATCTTCACGGTCGCCGCCTATTTTAACTTCTAAAACTTCTGCAAATCCTTCGATATTATCGCGCAGAGTGCGCGCCAGGGTTACCATCGCCCGCTCCGGAGCACTGCCGGATAATAAAATAGTCAAGGCCGGATTTTCTGTCGCCAGGGTCACTTGCTTAACAACGGGCTCATCGCTCTCCTGCGGTAATTTACCCTTTGCCTGATTGACCTGTTCACGCACATCAATCAGCGCATCTTTAATGTCAATCCCAACATAAAACTCCAAAATAATCGAAGCATGACCGGTACTTGCGGTTGCTTTCATCTCCTTAATCCCCTCGATGCCACGCAGTTCCTGCTCCAATGGGCGCAACAGAAGACGCTCTGCATCTTCAGGAGAGATCCCCTCATGGCGGACAGAGATATAGATAATAGGAATGGGCACATCCGGTTCAGCTTCTTTGGGAATCGTAATATAAGCGCTAAGACCGGCAATTAATAAAAAAGCTAACAGCATTAAGACTGCACGTTTACGGGATAATGAGGCTTCAATAATCGTGATCATGATTATTTCTCCGCGGCAATAGCTTGTACACGATCACCCGGTTTAACAAACCCCTGGCCCAGGGTAATGATATCCACTGCACCAGGAAAACCGCTTAACCAGGCACCATCATCTCCCGCCTCAACTAGTTCAATCGCGGTAAAAACAACCTGTCCGTCTTGCACTGACTTAACGCCTAAATTACCGTTTTCATCCATCGCTAATGCAGAAGGGGAAACATAAACAGCCTGAACGGTATAAAGCGGAATAACCAGTTGAGCACTGATCCCGGAAAATATTTTTAAATTCGGATTGGCAAACTGCGCTTCAACCGCAAAGGTACTGCTGCGCGGATCTGCAACGGCTGATACATAGCTTAATTTACCCTTTATCACCTCTCCCGATAACAGTTTGGCAGTGACTTCCTGGCCTAAACTAAGTTGATTGACATAATGCTCAGTTGTATCTCCGCGAAAAACAATTGGATCAATGTTTTCTATGCTAAAAACAGGATCGCCAACCTTTACATAGTCCCCCCGTTCGGCAAATTGCTCCTGCAGGATACCGGTAAAGGGTGCGCTAATATGAGTACGCGCCAGCATCAAGCGTAATAATTCAACGTCTGACCTGGCCATTAATAATAAACTTTTTGCTTCGGCCACACGCGTACTCGCCTGCAAGCCTTTGGCATTCAACGATTTCACAGCGTTATAATTTAACTGACGTTCATCCAACAACGCTTGCGCCTGGGAGAGCCTGAAAGGCAGTTCATTTTTATCTATATCGACTAATCGCGTCCCCGATTGTACATATTGCCCCTTGGTCGCAGAACGCTTGATAACCTCCCCCGCAACTTCAGCCCGGATGACGGCTCGACTATTGGCTTCGCTGCGCGAATATAAAGTTAATGATTTGCTTATTTGTTGCGGAATAAAGTGGGTTATCTGCACTTTAGGCAGCGTTTCCTGAGCTGTTTTTTTTGTTGCTATCGGTTGATTTTCCAGGCTACCTGAAAACATCCACAAAAACAGCAGACCGCTAATAAGCAGCGCAATCCAATAGGGACGGGAAGAAAAAAAATGCATAATACGAGCAAACATAAGCGAGCCTTAATTAAGTGCACAACTTATAATTTAGTCGATAAAAAACTACTACGCGAGTTTAATAATACAAGGGAAGAATAGATTGAGGTGCTATCGGTTGAACAATAAGAGAGAAAATTTAAGCTATTATCAGCAAATTATCTGCACAGAAATAAGAGCAGTCTGAGCGAATAATTTGCTAAAGCGTTTTATAGTTATGTTTTATAGTTATATTGAAAACGAAGATCCGCAACCACAAGTCGCCGTTGCATTCGGGTTATTAACAAGAAATCGAGAACCCTCTAAACCATTAACATAATCAACGGTGCCGCCGACTAAATACTGCAAGCTCATGGAATCAATCAATAGCGTAACGCCATCATTCTCGATTAACGTATCACCTTCATTCACTTTTTCATCAAAAGTAAAACCATATTGAAATCCTGAACAGCCACCACCCGTCACGTAAACACGTAATTTTAATGCTGGATTATTTTCTTCAGCAATCAGTCCTTTGACTTTATGCGCAGCGCTGTCACTAAAATAAATTGGCATTGCCATTTCGACTTCGGATGTCATTGTAACCTCTAAAAATTTGTAAGCAGAAAAACATTATCTAATACCTGACTAACTTGTTCAAGTATTAACTCATGTAAATAGGGTTAAATAGCGACGACCAGAGTAATTACCACTATTTTTGCTTGCTCTCCAGATGCTCCATTGCTTTGCGTGTCTGCTCTTCACGTTTCTGGCGCATAGACAAGCGCATTGTGCGTTCCAGTAACTGCGTGTAAATTGGCCGGCCACCAAGTGTCTGAGCCACCATTGTCGCGCCGAGACAGGTCACGATTAACGGTAAAATCATCTCATAATTACTGGTCATTTCAATCACTAATAATATACCGGTGATCGGTGCGCGTACTGATGCGGCGAATAATCCGCCCATCCCGGCAATAGCAAAACTGCCAGGCTCGGTCACTATTTCAGGGAATAAAGCATGCCCGGCCAGCCCAAATAACATACCAAATAATGTCCCTAACGCTAAGGTCGGTGCAAAAACACCACCAGGGGCGCCAGAGCCGAAACTGGCCAGTGTGGTTAAGATGCGGAAAATAAAAATAACCATTAAGCCACCCGCTAAATAATGCCCACCCGCTACCTCCGGAATCAACTCTATACCGCCATACGCGATGTTCGGCTCCAAGATAGATAAAGCGCCAAAAACAGCCCCCAAAAACAAACCGATTGAGACAAATCGCCAGCGTTTATTTTTGTGGATCATTAAATACATATCCTGTGTGGCAAGCATCATTCTATTAAAAAACGGACCGATCACGCCAAAACAAAAACCTAATAGCAGATATAACCATAATGACAGTAAATTAGGATGTGAATATTGCGTGACGGTGATCACCGCATCCTGATCGGCGACAAAACGCATCACAATAGTTGCCATTACCGCACTCATAAAAACACTTTTTGTCGAGGTTAGGCTGTAATTAAATTGTGAACGCATCTCTTCAATAACAAACATTATTCCGGCAAGTGGCGCATTAAAGGCGGCCGCTAAACCGCCTGCAGCACCAGCCGCCAAGAGTGCCTGCGCATCGTTTTTCTCTATTTTAAAGATATCCGAAATCATCCGTCCGATATTACCGCCCAACTGTACCGAAGGTCCTTCCCTGCCCAGCGCCATACCACTGCCCAGCGCTAATAAACCACCAAAAAACTTGACCGGAATGACTCTTTTCCAACGTACCGGACGCATCCCTTCCATCGCTCCTTCAATCTCAGGAATACCACTGCCACCGGCTTCCGGTGCAAATCGATGGGTCAGGTAAAATGCCAGGCCGGCCATCAGTGAAGAGACGGGGATAGCAATCAGCCATAGCGGGATATTAGAATCAGTAAAAGACGCGATAAAATGTAAACGCTGTTCGCCTACCCAGATAATGCCATGGTCAAACAGAGCAGACATCGCACCAGCTAGCGTACCTATAAAGACTGATAACCAGATCAGTAAGGCACTATTTTTACGGGTAAAGAAACGCTCAATAAAGCGTTTAGGAAGATTAGCAATCCATGTCGGTCTTTTTTGATTCATTGAATAAAAACAACTATTTATTGGAATAAGAGGAGATGAAGTAATAGTTTAAAAGCATCAAGCATAAATACAAGCTGAATATTATATAAAAAAACCTGTGCAACTAAAATGATATAACACAAAAAAATAATACAATAGGGTTATAAACAACAAATTAAGCAAAGCGTAAAATAAAAACTTCGCACAACTCCCGTATCAATAAAGTATTTGTTATCATAGCGGCCTAATTTAACGGTATTTAACAGGACATTTATGAGCATATCTCAGCAGCTTTTCGATCGGGCACAAGCAATTATCCCCGGTGGAGTTAACTCCCCGGTTCGCGCATTCAATGGTGTTGGTGGTGCCCCTGTATTTATTGAAAGAGCACAAGGTGCTTACCTATATGATGTCGATAACAAACAATATATCGATTACGTCGGCTCATGGGGGCCAATGATTTTAGGCCATAATCATCCCGATATTAAAGCCGCTGTGCTTGCCGCCGTAGAAAATGGTTTAAGTTTTGGTGCACCGACTGAAATTGAAATTACCATGGCGGAAAAAGTTAAAAGTTTAGTCCCGTCAATGGAACAACTGCGTATGGTCAGTTCCGGTACTGAAGCAACCATGAGTGCGATACGTTTAGCACGGGGTTATACCGGTCGCGATAAAATATTAAAATTCGAAGGTAATTATCACGGCCATGCGGACTCATTATTGGTAAAAGCCGGCTCAGGCGCACTGACGCTAGGGCAACCAAGCTCACCGGGCATTCCGGCTGATTTTGCAAAACACACGTTAACGGCAACTTACAATGATCTTGCCTCTGTAAAGAAACTGTTTGCTGAATATAAAGATCAAATCGCCTGCATTATCGTTGAACCGGTGGCGGGTAATATGAACTGTATTCCACCTGAGGAAGGCTTTTTACAAGGATTAAGAGCCGTCTGCGATGCTTATGGCGCGTTATTAATTTTAGATGAAGTGATGACCGGTTTCCGCGTTGCTCTTGGCGGAGCACAGGCTTATTACGATATCAAACCGGATCTAACAACCCTAGGGAAGGTGATCGGTGGCGGTATGCCCGTAGGTGCATTTGGTGGCTGCAAAAAAGTGATGCAGTATATCGCCCCGACCGGCCCTGTTTATCAAGCGGGAACACTCTCTGGTAACCCGATTGCGATGCATGCCGGTTTAGCCGCCCTCACAGCATTGGATACACCGGAATATGCACAGCTTGCACAACAAACTGAAAAGTTAGCACTGGGTCTGAAACGAGTTGCGCAAGAGGAGAATGTATCTCTGGCCGTCAACTATGTGGGTGGGATGTTTGGTTTCTTCTTTACCGAAGAGGAAAAAATCAGCAGTTACGCACAAGTTTGTGCCTGTGACGTAGAAAAATTCAAAAAATTCTTTCACTTAATGCTCGAACAGGGTATTTATCTCGCACCATCAGCCTTTGAAGCTGGATTTTTATCTTTAGCGCATAGCGATCAGGATATTGAAAATACCTTAATCGCCGCTAAAAAAGCCTTTTCCATGCTGTAAGAGAGCAGGAGCTTAGGTTAATACGTACCTAAGCTCCTGAATTTAAATTCAATCATCCAATGACATTTTTTACAGCCAGTTTAGCCTATAACCAGATAATATCCCTTTAACTCACTATGAGCGTTCTATTTTCCGCGTATAATCCGATAGTTCATTTGTATTTTTTTTCTTACACTGCATTTACGTTATAATCGACGTTTTGCAATCCAATAAACAGGGTCGTTTCACATGAGTGATCTAATAGATTTAAGCTTAGAAGGTATTGAAAAACTGCCGCTAACTAAATTTACCGAAGATGCCTATCTCAACTATGCCATGTACGTGATCATGGACCGAGCGCTACCGCATATCAGTGATGGTTTAAAACCGGTACAGAGACGCATAATCTATGCAATGTCGGAGCTGGGTTTATCTGCACTTGCCAAGTATAAAAAATCAGCGCGTACCGTGGGTGATGTGCTGGGTAAATATCATCCCCATGGTGACAGCGCTTGTTATGAAGCGATGGTGCTAATGGCACAACCTTTCTCCTACCGCTACCCTTTAATCGACGGGCAGGGTAACTGGGGTGCGCCTGATGATCCCAAGTCATTTGCTGCGATGCGTTATACAGAATCGCGCTTATCGGCTTTTTCAGAACTATTGCTATCAGAAACCGCACAAGGTACCACAGATTGGAAACCCAATTTTGACGGCACCCTGAAAGAGCCGGTATTACTGCCGGCACGTTTACCGCATATCCTATTGAACGGTATCAGTGGTATTGCCGTCGGCATGGCGACGGATATTCCGCCGCATAATGTGCGCGAAGTCGCTGCAGCCTGCTGCCACCTGATTGATCATCCCAAGGCAACTCTGGATGATTTAATGGCTTTTGTGCAGGGACCGGATTATCCCACTGAAGCGGAGATCATCACCCCAAGAAGCGAGATCAAAAATATTTACGAAACCGGTCGCGGCAGTTTTAAAAGCCGTGCGGTCTATTCTGCCGTCAATGGTGAAATTATTATCAGCGCACTGCCCCACCGTGTTTCCGGCGGCAAAATTCTAAAAGAAATTGCCAAACAGATGCAGGATAAAAAATTGCCCATGATTGCGGATCTGCGTGATGAATCGGATCATGAAAACCCGACCCGACTGGTCATTATACCGCGCTCCAACCGGATCGATATTGAAGCATTAATGCACCACCTGTTTGCCTCAACCGATTTAGAGGTCAATCATAAAGTTAACCTGAATATGCTCGGATTGAACCAGCGTCCGCAGGTCAAAGGGTTAGTGTGCATCTTAAATGAATGGTTGGTGTACCGGATGAATACCGTCCGTCGCCGTCTGCAGTATCGCTTAGATAAAATCTTGGCGCGTGTGCATATTTTAGAGGGGTTACTGGCCGCTTATCTGAACATTGATGAAGTCATTGAGATCATCAGAACCTATGATGATGCGAAAGCCGAGTTAATGTCACGTTTCCAACTCTCTGAACTACAAGCGCATGCAATTTTAGAAATTAAACTGCGCCAGCTTGCTAAGCTAGAAGAGATTCAGATCCGCGCTGAAATGAGTGAGCTTAGCGAAGAGCAGAAAAAATTGGAGCTTTTATTAAGCTCAGAGCGCCGTTTAAATACTCTGGTTAAAAAAGAGATCCAGGCAGATGCGCTAAAATATGGTGATGATCGCCGTTCTCCACTGATTGAACGTGTTGAAGCAAAAGCGCTCAGCGAAAAAGAGTTAACACCTAGCGAAGCACTGACCGTTGTCTTATCGAGCCAGGGTTGGGTTCGCTCGGCCAAAGGACACGATATTGATACCCAGGCATTAAATTATAAGTCAGGTGATGAGTTTCTTACCCAGGCGCAAGGGAGAAGCAATCAAAGTTGTATCTTTATTGATGCAGCAGGACGGGCTTATTCATTAGATGCACACTCACTGCCCTCCGCGCGTTCGCAGGGAGAGCCGCTAACGGGCCGTTTTAATCAAAATGAAAACGTTCCTTTTGTCTGTGTATTGATGGGGGATGATTCGGATCGCTTTATTATCAGCAGTGATCATGGTTATGGTTTTATTGCCCAATTTAGCGATATTAATAGCCGTAATAAAAATGGTAAAGCGCTGATCAACCTCACCACCAACGCGTTATTAATGGCACCTAAAAAGCTCACCGGCAATGAAAATGACTGGTGTTTGACGATCAGCAATGAAGGCCGAATGCTGCTCTTTCCGGTAGACAGTTTACCGAGCTTAAGCAAAGGTAAAGGTAACAAGATGATTAACATCATCGCGGCAAAAGCGACTAAACGCGAAGAGTTTGTTACCATGCTGGAAATTATTCCCGAGGGAAGTTCCGTCACCCTGCATGCAGGTAAACGCAAACTTACGTTAAAAGCCAGTGATTTAGCACATTATCAGGGTGACCGTGGCCGTCGTGGCAGTAAGCTACCACGCGGTTTACAACGCGTTGATAAAATAGAAGTGATCGAAGCTGAACAACTAAACTCAAGAGACTCCTAATATTATGTTATTTATTATCCGTGCAATAATCTTGTTTGTAATGGTTATTCTGATGACCGTTTATTCATTATTTTACTGTTTATTCAGCCCGCGCAATCCCAAGAACACTTACCATTTTGCGATGTTATTCAGCAAAATGTCCTGGTTATTCGGCCTGAAAGTGACCATCCGTATTCCTGAGAGTGCCAAAAACAATGGCTCAGTAGTGTATCTGGCTAATCACCAAAACAGCTATGACATGGTCACGGTATCGGGAGCGCTACAACCCGGCTCCGTGACGATTGGTAAAAAAAGTCTGGTGTGGATCCCCTTTTTCGGCATTATCTACTGGCTAACGGGTAACATTCTGATTAACAGAGAGAACAGAGATAAATCACGCAATACCATTAACGAAGTTGTCGAGCAGATGCGCGCTAAAAATCTGGCAGTATGGATATTCCCTGAGGGAACCCGCAGCCGTGGGCGCGGTTTATTGCCTTTTAAAATGGGCGCATTTCACACGGCATTACAAGCAGGTGTCAATGTCGTACCAACAGTGACCTCCAATACCCACAATCAAGTGGATCTAAACCGTTGGGATAATGGCGAGGTGATTGTGGAGATGCTCGAGCCTATTGATATTAGCCAGTATAAAAAACGTGAAATTCGTCGCTTAATGCAGGACTCTTACGCTATTATGTCGGCAAAATACCACCAGTTGAATCAAGAAGTGAACCGCCCTGATATTAACTCAGAAAGTGGCGATTAAGAGGAATTAAGAATGGAAAAAACATTAAGTTTAGAAGAGCTACTTGCTGAACATCGCCAGGAAACGGAAGAGATTGTAGAGGCGATTTTAGAAGATGGCAGCGATCCCGATGCGGTTTATATGATCGAACATCACCTTTCCTGTACTGATTTTGATGTATTGGAAAAAGCGGCTGTTGCCTGCTTTAAAAAAGGCTATGAAGTCACTGATCCTGAAGAGTTTGAATTAGAGGATGGTTCAATCATCTTAAGTTTCGATGTTATTGTCGAAATGAACCTGGATGAAGAAGCTATTATGGAAGATGTTGAGAAGTTACTGATATTAGCTCACTCATTCTCAATTGATTATGATGGCTGGGGAACCTACCCGGAAGAGTAATAACGCCCCTGTTATTGATGTTCAAAAACCTTACTGCAGATTTTAAACATCAACAACAAAATACCCAAGTACCTTAGATGCAATAATATGCTCATTGAGGTAGCTTGGGTATGAAACAATCAATCTCTTACCTTTTTTGCTTCAGATCCATATCTTGAAGACTAGATTGGTATTAGCACAATCCATACGATATAGTCGCAATAACATGCAAATAATAATATTAATCAACAACCAATAATTTATTTGTTTGACTTTACAGCGTCGCTATCTATTCTGGCGCGTCAAAATCACCACACAGGTGATCTCATCTTAATATAGGAACACAAATGAAACAAACAACTTCACTTGATGAACTTCGTGATAGCTATAATGTCCGTCACTGGAGCCAAGGTTACTTTGGTATTAATGATGCGGGTAATGTTTATGTTGCTCCTAAAAAAGACAATGAAGAGCATACGGTTGTTCTCAGTAGCATTGCCGAACAAATACAGGCTAAAGGCATGTCACTGCCGGCTTTAGTTCGTTTTCCTCAGATCATCCATCAACGGGTGAATAACTTATGTGAAGTATTTAACGCAGCTATCGAGCAATATAATTATGCTGAAAATTATTTATTGGTTTACCCGATTAAAGTAAACCAGCAGCGTGAAGTGGTTGATGAAATTTTAGCAAGCCAATCAGATAAAGAAGTTAAACAGCTTGGACTTGAAGCGGGCAGTAAAGCCGAGTTATTAGCCGTGTTGGCACTTGCGCAAAAAGCCTCCTCGGTGATTGTATGTAACGGTTACAAAGACAGAGAATATGTCCGTTTAGCACTAATCGGTGAAAAACTGGGACACAAAGTACATCTGGTGTTGGAAAAAATGTCTGAACTGGAGATGATTCTAAGTGAAGCCAAAAAACTAAATGTAGAGCCGCGCTTAGGTTTGCGTGTACGTTTAGCTTCGCAAGGTAAAGGCAAGTGGCAGGCAAGTGGTGGCGAAAAGTCAAAATTTGGCTTATCGGCATCACAGGTTTTAAGGGTGCTTGATATATTAAAAGAGCATAATAAACTGCATACCTTACAGCTTGTTCATTTCCACTTAGGTTCACAAATCGCCAATATCCGCGATGTGCGTTTAGGGGTGAGTGAAGCGGCAAGATTTTACTGTGAATTACGCGATTTGGGTGCAGAAATTAAATGCATGGACGTGGGCGGTGGATTAGCGGTTGATTACGATGGTACGCGCAGTCAATCTCACAACTCGATGAATTATGGTTTAGCGGAGTATGCCAACAATATCGTTTATACGATCGGGGATATTTGTAAAAGCTATGGTCAACCGGTACCCATGATCATTTCCGAATCCGGGCGTTCACTTACCGCGCATCACGCGGTGTTAATTTCCAACGTAATTGGTGTCGAGTCTTACGAACCGGAACAGCTTAAAAAACCTAATGCAGATGATCCGCTGCTGCTTAAAAACATGTGGCAGTCCTGGGAGCAGTTGCATACCCGTAATGATGATCGCGCACTGATTGAAATATACCATGACACGCAAAATGACCTTGCAGAAGTTCACAGCCAATTCGCATCGGGATCAATTAATTTGTCACAACGCGCATGGGCTGAGCAGGTCAATTTACGCGTTTGTTATGAACTGAATGAGTTAATGGATAATAAAAACCGTTTCCATCGTCCTATTATTGATGGTTTAACAGAAAAACTGGCGGATAAATTTTTCGTTAATTTTTCCTTATTCCAATCCTTACCGGATAGCTGGGGGATCGATCAGGTTTTCCCTGTATTACCTTTAAACAATTTAGAATCTGAAGAGAAGAGACGCGCCGTTTTACTCGATATCACCTGTGATTCCGATGGCGCAATTGAAAATTATGTAGATGGTCAGGGTATTGAAACCACCCTGTTAGTCCCTCGCTGGCAGGAAGATAAACCTTATTTAATGGGCTTTTTCCTGGTTGGGGCTTATCAGGAAATTCTCGGTGATATGCATAATTTATTCGGCGATACACACTCTGCCGTAGTGATGATCAATGATCAAGGCGAAGCTGAAATAACCGAAATATGTGAAGGTAACAGCGTTGAAGATATGCTGCGCTACGTGAATTTAAACGCTGAAGAGTTCAAAAAAACCTATGCGGAATTAGTCGACAAAAAATTAGCACCTGAAGAGCGCGAAACTCTTTATGATGAATTGATTGCTGGTTTGCAGGGTTATACCTATTTAGAAGATTTTTAAGCCGGAGAAAAAATAAGAATGAATGATATTTTTAACCAAACAGATAATTCCATCTACTCAAATGCAATGACTTTTTTACGTGTACCACTGGTAATGGATCCGATTGCCGCTGAAGCGGATATTGCTGTATTAGGTTTGCCTTTTGATTTAGCGACAAGCGGACGTTCCGGCGCGCGTATGGGGCCAACAGCAATCCGTCAGGCATCGATCAATCTGGCGTGGGAAGGGAAACACTTTCCATGGAAGTTTAATCTGCTCAAAAAAATCAAGATGATCGATGCCGGTGATTTGGTTTACAGCACCGGTGATGCCGCTGAATTCACTCAAAAAGTGGAAAAGGCAGCGACACAGTTACTCTCTTCAGGAAAGACGATTGTAGCACTGGGGGGAGATCACTTTGTGACCTTACCGCTGTTGCGTGCCCACCATAAAAAATTTGGTGAAATGGCATTAATCCATTTTGATGCGCATACCGATACCTATGATAACGGTAGTGCCTATGACCATGGCACAATGTTTTATCATGCACCCAAAGAAGGCTTAATTGATCCGCAAAAATCGGTACAAATAGGTATCCGCACCGCTTTTAATGAAGCCAATCACGGTTTTAATGTGATCGATGCACCGCAGGCAAATGACATGACCGTGGAGCAGATCAGCTCGCTGATTAAAGAGAAAGTCCAGGGCATGCCGGTTTACGTGACCTTTGATATTGATTGTTTAGATCCCGCTTTTGCCCCGGGTACAGGTACTCCGGTCTGTGGCGGAATGAGCAGCGATAAGATATTGAAAATACTGCGCACACTAACGGATATTAATATTGTCGGTATGGATGTCGTTGAAGTTGCACCGGCCTACGACAACAGTGAGATCACAGCGTTAGCGGCGGCAACCATTGCGCTTGAGTTGATGCATTTGTGGACGGTACAAAATAAGCAGATATAATATTACAAACATAACTGTTTAAATAACTGTTTAACTAAAAAATCCGCTGTTTTGAAGCAGCGGATTTTTACGATAAAAGGCGTCGTTAAGATCTTTTTCAAGCCATTAAGTACATAACCTTAATCTTCTGTTTCCTGCTCGGTGATACTTAATTCCTGCTGCTTTTCAATTAAAGCATTTTTTAAGACCATCGCTTCAATTTCCAGACCATACAGATTCTCATCCCAGTTAACACCGGCAAATACCTGTTGTTTTTGCATTCCATCTAACCAGGATTCTAAAAATACAGAGAGTGATATAGCTTGAACTTTATACTCTGCCCACTCTTCATTCTGCAATTTTTCAGCCAAGTCAGGCTCTGACCAGAACAGATACACAGCGCTAGCATCTTTATTGTCATGAGCATGGCAATTAGCCCAGCCTAAATTTTCATCATACAGACCAAATAATTCATCTTGCAAGCTTACTTGTTCAACAAACATTTCCGCATTTTTTAAATATTGCTCTTTCATATTATTTCTCTGTACTGTTCTGGTCTAAATTATTCTGATCTAAATTGCTCTGATCTAAATTTTTCTGGTCGATTTTTTTTTCTAACTGCGTAAATTTGGCTTCCATCTCCGCTAATTTTTCACGAGTACGTAATAAAACATGTGTTTGTACATCAAACTCTTCACGGCTAACCATATCCAGCTTACCCAGTTGTGCTTGTAATATCTGCTTGATTTTACGATCCGCTTCTTCACCAAGATTTTTGACACCGACTGGCATAGCATCACTGATCTGTTTGGCGATTTGTTCTAATTTTTGAGGGTTAAACATGATGGCTCCTTTAATTTGTCCCCTATTGTAAACCCGCCTTTTGTTAATTTCTATGTAAATTCAGTGTTCCGCGTTCCTTGCCATTATCAGCAGGAAATATAATGCGCCAAAAAACGCTGCAATCAAGTGCAGATACAAGCAAAAAAAAAGATCAGGCTAATTAATGGAGTTGCTATTTAAACATGCCCTCGCCAGTCTGATCGATAAACATTTTACATTTTGCAAGCGTTAATTCAGCAGCCTGTCCGGCGCTTGGAACAGTGTCGGAACGGATAAAATGGTGTTGTTTACGCGCCTCACCTTCGCCCTTTTCTATCAGGGCCGCTAAGCGAAATTGACCGCCATCTTGCATTGGTTGCGGTGTAATGCTAAATCCTTTGTATTCAGTTGTCGGGAAAACCGCAGCAGCAGCCGGTTTGGCACTGAATAATTGTGCTATTTGTTTAAAAAATCCCATGTTATCCCTTAATATTGATAACAAACCATTCGGTTTATTTTCCGTAATGTTTAATAATATCAATCTGTTTTCCATATTGATATAAAAGTACAACGTAAGTTTTAGCCTTGTTTATAATAGACGCACTGAATATCCAAGCGCCGTTACATATTATCCTGGCGCTCGCTAATACATTCATAGGAGCCCATTTCAAACTCCCGGCAAATCCACGGCCGCTGTTCGTAAATAGTGCACATCAGAGTATTACGATCTAATGCAGAGCACCAGCCATCGTCTAAACGCAGCATGGTTTCACCACCCCACTGATCTCTGGCAATGTGCTCATCGGGCACACCCGTTTCCGAGATAATCATCACTTCCAGACGGCAGCAGCAAGCCTGGCAATTAGCGCAACTGATTTCAGCATCCGGCAGGTTTTTAACGTCAATCTTTACCATAAAAATTACTCTCCAACACAGCCGATAAAGGCACTGATTAGCGCCTCATTGACGCGGGTTTTATAACAGCAAATGCCTAAATCAAAAGACTGCAGTCGAATCGGGGTGAGCAGGTTTTGCACACGCTCGCGGACCGGGCTATTTTCAACGACAATATCCGGAGCGATACCCACACCACAGCCCAGTGCAACCATACTGACTAGCGCTTCATGCCCTGCCACTTTGGCATAAATTTGTGGTTTACCAACCTTTAAAAGACGGTACCAGTCATCAAAACGGCGACGAACAGCACCATGCTCAGGCAAAATAAAGGCGACATTTCGCCAGTCTATTTTCGCCTGACTGACCTGCTGTGTCACAGAACAGGGGATTGTCGGTGCGATAATAGACAGCGGAATCTCTGCCAGTTTGATAAAATGCAAACGCGCAGATAAGTTATCCGGATGCGCAGTGATCGCAAAATCCACTTGATTATCCAAGACATGATCAGTGGCTAGCGCACTGTCACCGGTGCTTAGTTTAATTTCAACATTGGGGTGCAAACGTCGAAAGCGCTCTAAAATAGGCGGCAGATGGCTATAAGCCGCGGTCACTGAGCAATATAAAATAATCTGCCCTTCCAGTTCACTTTTACTTTGATTAATAGAACGCTTGAGCAACAGCCATTGTTCAATCTGCTCTATGGCAAACTGTTTAAAGACTGCGCCTGCTTCGGTTAATACTACCGTTCGATTGTCGCGAATAAACAGGGGGACACCTAATTCGTCCTCAATACGCTGAATACAACGACTTAATGTTGACGGACTAACGTGCATCGCCTCTGCGGTTTTAGAAAAATGCAGACTGTTCGCCAGATGGATAAAAAGTTGTAAGGATTTAATCTCCATATAATGGCACTATTTATTTCACCACGGGAAGATCTTTGCTGCCCCCCCACTCTGACCAGGAACCATCATATACAGAGATATTCTGGTAGCCGGAAAGGGTCGCAGCCAAGGCTAAAATACAAGCCGTTACACCTGAACCACAACTGAAAATAACTTTTTTATCTCTGGGTGTGATCGCTTCAAAAATTAGCGCCAGCTGATAAGCATCTTTCATCTTATGATTTTCAAGCACCGTTGCAGAAGGTAAGTTTTTTGCGTTAGGCATATGGCCGATACGTATACCCGCTCTTGGCTCTGGCGATTGTCCCAGAAATCGCGCCGCCGGGCGCGCATCAATAATACATTGCTGATCTGTTGTTGTTGCCTGCAGCACCTCGGCAGCACTGCAGATCAACTGACTTTGATAGCGGGCAATAAAATCACCTTTTGTGACAGCATGAATTGAACTACCACTTTCAACGGCTAATGACTTTTCCTTCCAGCCAGGTAAACCGCCATCTAATACGGTGATATTTTCAAATCCCATGGTTTTAAACATCCACCATACTCGAGGGCTGGTAAACGTACCGATGCTGTCATAAACCACAATGGCACTATTTTGATTAATCCCAAGATTCTGTACCGACGTTTGAAAGTCTGACTCACTGGGTAACATATGTGGCAAAGCACTTGCCAAATCACAAATTTCACG
>JBATHQ010000113.1:0-3316 GCA_049667005.1 Psychromonas sp. | reverse complement strand
AAACTATATAAAACCAGTACTGGCCTTGCACTGAAAAAAACCGAACAAGAGATCAACAAAGCGTTTTCTGATGCATCCGTTTATCGTCACACAGGCGGCGCTGCGAGCAGCCAGGATGATAAGCAGGCTAAAGGATCATCAGCTATCTATAAACACCTTATGACAGGTGTTTCACATATGCTACCTGTGGTAGTTGCCGGTGGTTTGTTAATTGCATTGTCTTTTGTATTTGGTATCGAAGCCTTTAAAGAAGAAGGTACACTTGCCGCAGCATTAATGACTATCGGCGGGGCGTCAGCTTTTGCGCTTATGATTCCAGTATTATCTGGTTTTATCGCGTTCTCGATTGCTGACCGACCAGGTCTTGCACCCGGTTTAATTGGTGGTATGTTAGCAAGTTCAACGGGAGCTGGTTTCCTTGGTGGTATCATTGCAGGTTTCCTAGCAGGTTACACGGCAAAATTTGTTGCTGAAAAATTCCCACTTCCAGATTCTATGGCGGCGCTAAAACCAATCCTGATCATTCCCCTAATTGCAAGCTTAGTGACTGGTTTAGTGATGATCTACGTGGTCGGTACGCCGGTTGCTGCAATCATGGCCGGACTAACTAGCTTCCTACAAAGCATGGGCTCCGCAAATGCAATCCTGTTAGGTATTCTACTTGGCGCCATGATGTGTTTCGACCTTGGCGGTCCAGTGAACAAAACAGCATATACATTTGGTGTAGGTCTATTAGCATCACAAACCTATGCACCGATGGCTGCGATTATGGCTGCTGGTATGGTACCAGCGTTAGGTATGGGTCTGGCAACATTCTTAGCAAAATCTAAATTTATTCCGAGCGAAGCCGAAGCGGGTAAAGCATCATTTGTACTAGGCCTTTGTTTCATCTCTGAAGGCGCGATTCCTTTCGCTGCACATGATCCACTACGCGTAATCCCTTGTTGTATGGCAGGTGGCGCATTAACAGGTGCACTTTCTATGTTATTTGGTGCGCAATTACTAGCACCTCACGGCGGTCTATTCGTTCTGCTTATCCCTGGCGCGATTAGCCCTGTACTATTGTATTTAGTGGCGATTGCCGCAGGTACTGCAGTAACGGGTATCAGTTACGCTATCGTTAAGAAAAGCGACCGTAAAGAAGCTGTTGCAGCTTAATTGGACGCTGTAAATAGCGACTAGTTAGGCCATAAAACCCAGCACACCGCTGGGTTTTTTTAACGGCAAATATCGCTATTTTCAAGAAAATAGAACATTTTTCAAACAATTTAGACACTAAAAAGGTAAATAATATGAAAATAGCAATGGCCTGTGACCACGCTGCTTTTAGTTTAAAAGAAGAGATCAAAAAATTATTAGAAGATGCCGGACATACAATTATAGATTTTGGCACAAATAACGAAAGTGCCTGTGATTTATCCGATTATGTTTACCCTGCTGCATTAGCGGTTGCTAAAGGTGAGGCAGAACGCGGTATTTTTATTGATGGGGTCGGTTACGGCAGTGCATTAATCGCTAATAAAATTTCCGGTTTATACGCAGCGGTTTGTCAAGACCCCTTTTGCGCGCAATTAGCCCGTTCTCACTCAAATACCAATGTGCTTTGTATTGGCGCAAAAATAATCGGCTCAGCTATTGCGGCAGAGATTGTAAATGCGTGGATGACAACGGAGTTTCTTAGCGGTGAAGAAAAATATACCAGACGTGTTAATAAAGTGGTTGAGATATCAGAAAAACACTTGAAACCAGTATAGGCTAAAATCCGTGCGACCTGGAGAACCATTAGAGTTCAAATTTTGCTCAGTCTAAAAGCGTTCTGAGCAAAGTGCGATGAGTGAAGTATAGAAGAGAGAACTAGGCTTATCTGCCTGTCTAATTCCATATACCGGAGTCTTGAAGTTTATCGTTTAAGCGACTACAACTTCTTAACCGTTATATCGTGAATCTGGCTATAAGTTGACCGATGTCTCAAAATCAAGTTATCTGGCGGCTATTTTAGTTTTTTAAACTTTCATTGCTCACCTTTTGAGTAATATTGTAATACAATATTGCGAGAGAATCTCGCGATAATTATTCTATAGTAAACTTTGATCAACGCAGCGCAGGTCGCTTTTAGATGATCCCATAAGGTTGCATTTGTGCGCTCTTTCTACAGTGCTTATGTAGAATAACTACAGAACGCAGGCTCTGCCTTGTACAAAGCACGAACAAATTGCAGCAAAATGAACGAGAAAGATCGGCAGACCCTAAAGTTCTGCACAAACTTGAAAAATAATCGAATTAGATAAAGGATAGAAAATGATAACTCTCGGCGAATACATTATAAAAAAACAACATGAATTTCCAGAAGCGACAGGTGAATTGTCATCTTTATTAGGATCAATTCAGTTGGCGGCAAAAGTTGTTAACCGTGAAATAAATAAAGCAGGTTTAGTCGATATTATCGGCGCCACCGGCGTTGAAAATATACAGGGTGAAGTTCAACAAAAGATGGATCTCTACGCTAATGATGTTTTTAAAGCGGCCTTAAAAGCGCGTGGCGAAGTGTGCGGTGTTGCTTCCGAGGAAGAGGATGAGTTCGTTGTATTTGATGATCAGGAGGGGATGAACAATAAATATGTAGTATTAATGGATCCGCTCGACGGCTCTTCAAATATTGACGTCAATGTCTCTGTTGGTACAATTTTCTCGATTTATCGCCGTGTAAGCGAGCTCGGCCAAAAGGTAATTTTAGATGACTTCTTACAACCAGGAGACAAACAAGTTGCAGCCGGCTATATAATATACGGGTCATCAACCATGCTGGTTTATACCACCGGATTCGGCACACACGGTTTTACCTGTGATCCCTCTCTGGGGGTTTTTTACCTTTCACATGAGAACATACAAATTCCGGATAACGGTGCGATGTACTCGATCAATGAGGGTAATTATCTTAAATTTCCGATGGGTGTCAAAAAATACTTAAAGTACTGTCAGGAAATAGACAGCCCGACAAAGCGCCCTTATACATCACGTTATATTGGTTCGTTGGTTTCAGATGTGCACAGAAATTTACTTAAAGGCGGTATTTATATGTACCCTTCTACGGCCTCCTCACCACAAGGAAAACTAAGAATATTATACGAATGTAACCCGATGGCGTTTCTAGTAGAACAAGCTGGCGGCAGAGCAACTGATGGTTTTAGACGCATTATGGAGATCGATCCGACAGAGCTGCACCAGCGTGTACCGTTCTTCTGCGGTAGTCCGAAAATGATGGATAAAGTAGAAGAGATGATGGCAGAATTTTCTCCGGAAGCTAACTTTTTTCAGC
>JBATHQ010000112.1:0-4660 GCA_049667005.1 Psychromonas sp. | reverse complement strand
CAATTAGTGGTGCTGCTTGAAAGCATTGATGATCAGCAACTTGCTGATTATCTGCAAAACCCCGATGATCTCTATTCAAGCTTATTGCCATTGCTCCCTGAGTTGCGCCTATTAAATGACCCATTATTTGCTGTTGCTGATATCACACAGCATACACCGCCCGATTACCCCTGTTGGTTATCCAACGGTATAAAAGGACGAAAATGGTCGCAAATCAGCCAATTTTCTGAGCAAGTTAAAGGTAAAATTCCAGTATTAGAGTGGTGTGCGGGAAAAGGTCATTTAGGGCGTTTGCTTGCTTTTCAAAATAATAGCCCGATCACCTCAGTAGAATGGCAGCAAAGCCTTTGTGAGGCGGGTCAGTCACTGGCGGATAAAGAACAGGTGCCACAGCAGTTCCAACAGGCTAATGTATTAAAGGGAGAGGCGGATTCACTGGTTACGGAACAGCAGCATGCAGTTTCCCTGCATGCCTGTGGTGATTTACATGTCCACCTTATTAAACAAGTCAAAATAAAACAAACCGAGCAGTTAACCTTGAGTCCATGTTGTTACCACTTAATTGCAGATGAGATTTATCAACCGTTATCAGATACTGCCAAGCAATCGACACTAAAATTAAGTCGCCAAGATTTAAAATTTGCCATCGCGCAGCAAGTCACTTCGGGGGAGCGACAGAAGCGATTTAATGACATTGAAGTGCACTGGCGATTGAGTTTTGATTGCTTGCAAAAAGAGTTATTGCAAACAAAAGAATATTTAACCCTGCCAAGTTTTCCTAAAATTTTGTTGAATAGATCTTTTAAAGATTTTTGTCAGTGGGCGATTGAACTAAAGCAACTGCCTGTCACTTTACCCGATGATTTACAGCCTTTTCTGGCGCAAGGGTTGAGGCGCCTTAAAATGGTACGCCGCAGCGAATTAGTAACACAGTTTTTCCGTAGGCCGTTAGAACTCTGGTTGGTTTATGATCGTGCTTTAAGCCTTGAAGAAGCGGGTTATCATATTAAGCTATCGACGTTTTGTGATTTCCAAACTACCCCGCGTAACCTGCTAATTCAAGCCAAACGAAGCGATATACAAAGCAAGGAAGGCTAGACCCCCTTTAACAATAAAAAATTTATGTTTTTAAGTTTGCAATTATAGAGGTATCTATAAATACGAAGCGTCATTTCTTTAATGTAAAAATCAATTTACAATCAAACATTAGCTATATCTAACTGTTTCATATGTCTGTTATGATGCAATTTTTATCAATAAATATAATTTAAAATGTGTATTAAAATCGCGTACCTCTGGGTGACCTCTCTCTGTAAACGGTCACAAAACAGCTGGCTATGCTCGTGCCTAGCAAATTTCAGCCAGCGTTTTTTAGCGGCCTAGCAAAGCGTTAGAGCAAAAAATACATAAGGAGAAGCCATGTCAGAGCTCATGCATTTGATATACGCCAGCAAAGCCACAATCGACTTTTCAGATGATGACATTGTTGATTTGCTGACCAAAGCACGGAAAAACAACCATTCCTTAAATGTCACAGGAATGCTGCTTTTTGATAAAGGCAGTTTTTTACAGGTCCTGGAGGGAGAAGAGGAAACAGTCAACAAGCTTTTCACGAAAATATCGAGAGATAAACGCCATGCAAATATTGTAAGCATCATTAGCGAGGCTATATCTGAAAGGTATTTGAACGACTGGAGTATGGGCTATGTCTCGATTTCCAGAAGCGAGTTGGAAAAAATAGAGGGAATGAATGATTTTTTCAAAGATGGTTCTTGCTTGGCCGATATTGATAAAGGCAGAGCAAAAAAGGTTCTTAACGCCTTTGCGGGGGGGCGATGGAGACTAGAATGAACATTAATGTTGAATACTCTCATGCATTTCAGCCTATTTTTGATATTGAGTCTCGCAAGATCGTTTCATATGAGGTGTTGCTGAGAGGTAAAAACAATGAATCGCCAATGAGTGTTTTCAATCAAGTCCCCAGTGAAAGCCTGATGGATTTCGATCAGGCCAGCAGGGAGCGGGCAATGGCTTTAGCTGTAAGCCTTGGCTTGGAGTGCAGTCTTAATCTGAATTTCACACCCGGTTCGATTCTGTTCGAAAACGGAAAGTACCTGAAAGATACAATTATAGCAGCTCAAAAGGTTGGCCTGAAAAATAAACAGATTATTGTAGAGATCACTGAGGGCGAAGCAATCAGCAATACGAGTGAGCTTAAAAATATTCTCAACTATGCACGCAGATCCGGGATGACAATTGCCATTGATGATTTTGGTGCGGGGTATTCCGGATTAAATTTGCTTGCTGATATGCAGCCTGATTGGGTCAAGCTAGATATGTATTTGCTTCGAAATATTGAACAGCATGGTGCGCGTCAATCTATCGTCAGGGCTATCTGCAGTGTATGTTTTGATTTAGGCATAGATGTACTAGCCGAAGGTGTTGAGACTTTAGAAGAGTTCCGCTTTTTGGAGAAACTCAATATACCTTTATATCAGGGATATTTTTTCGCCAAGCCCGGATTCGAGACGTTACCTACAGTGTCAAAAATCATCTAAACACCTCAGGGTCAGAACAAACTCTGATCTAACGAATGGGTGATCCCATCTCTGCTCGTTGCAGGCGTTAACTATGAAGGTGTGAACTATGATACCGATTGAAACTCTTTTAGCAGAAGTTCGAGCGTGTACAGTGTGTCGTAAGAGTCTTCCGTTTGCTCCTCGCCCGGTTTTTCAGTTCCATCCCGGGTCGCGCATTTTGATCGCGGGGCAGGCTCCCGGCATTAAGGCTCATGAATCCGGAGTGCCGTTCGATGACGCTAGTGGGAACAGATTGCGAAGCTGGTTAGGACTCTCGCGGGAAGCGTTTTATAACCCGCAAATGGTCTCAATCCTAGCAATGGGTTTTTGTTATCCCGGTAAGAGCGCATCGGGTGATTTACCGCCGCGTCCTGAGTGTGTAGATATGTGGCGAGAACGGTTGCTATCCCGACTGGAAGCCCTGCAGCTTACGATTGTGATTGGTCAATACGCTCAGGCGTATCATCTTCCCGGCCCTCGCCGTTCAGTCACCGCGCACGTACAAGCGTGGGAGGAGTATTGGCCGCAAGTTGTTCCGCTACCCCACCCAAGCCCGAGAAACAATGGCTGGCTAGCCCAGAACCCCTGGTTTGAAAAAGAGCTGTTGCCGAAGTTACAGGAAAGGGTATTGGAGGTCTTGGCAAATTGATGACTAACCGGAGGTATTGCCTATTGCCACAACGCAGCTGACCCCGATTTTTATGTTTTCAATTTTCACCAATTTTTACATTCAAAATTTTTTCTAGACTTTATCAATATCAGGAGGGATTTTTTACTGAGGGTGAAGGGTATAAACCAATCTGTGATTTGCCTTAAAAAGATAAACACCGTAACATTCTCGGCTTATTGATTTAGCACTGCAAGAGACGATAAAAAATGAATAATGCAACAGACACCATCACAAACCTGGCAGATTTAGAAACCTTTTTAATTTCAGTTGAAAAGGGTGGTTTAGGGTTAAAAAATGCCGCGGGTGTGGCCATGGCAACAAGCAATAAAGACGGTCGCCGCTTTGTCGCGGTATTAGATGATAAGCATCAACTGTTATTATCACGTTGGGTGACGGAAGAAGTGTTTCAAACAGGCCAGGATTTAGTACGTAATGGCACGGGACGTTCGACTCACTAGGCTTTATTTCACGAAGTTGAACTGTCCAAAGGGCCAAGTACGAACAAGTACTTGGAAAATAAAACCAAGGCTGGGCATTAGTTTCATTACAGTTAATTTGCTGGTGGGCTGATCTTGCATTTTGCAACTGTGGACAATGCAAAATAAAAGATCTGCCCCCTTCAACGCCATATTATTGCTTTCTAACGACTTTAAAGTTATCCCATGCTTGAGACGTTGGCATAACCTCTAAGCTGTTAATATTGATATGTGCCGGTTGCTCTGCGATCCAGAAAATAATGTTGGCAATATCTTCGGGTTGAATCGCATTGGCATTTTTATAAACTGCATCATATTTATCCTGATCCCCTTTAAAGCGTACGAGGCTGAATTCACTTTCACATAGTCCCGGCTCAAGGCTGGTAACACGTACACCTGTTCCTGCAAAATCACTGCGTAAGTTGCGCGAAAATTGGGCAACAAACGCTTTTGATGCGCCATATACGTGACTGCCCGGATACGCCCAATTAGCCGCAATCGACGACAGATTGATAATGGTCGCAGAAGGCTGTGCTTTAAGTGTTGCCAATAATGCATGGGTTACATTGACCAGTCCTGTTACATTAGTATCAATCATGGTGTGCCAATCATCGAGTGAAGCTTGATCTGCCGGAGAAGCGCCTAATGCTAACCCGGCATTATTGACTAATATTGCGACATTCTTAAATTCAGTCGGTAATTGCGCAACCAACTCAATAACCTGATCGGCATCTCTGACATCAAGTGGCTTAAAATAAACCGATGTCAGTGGACTTAACTCATCACTTAATTTTTGCAGACGTTCTTCTCTTCGCCCGGTAATAATTAACGGGTAACCATGCTGAGCAAATTTTCTCGCGGTTGCCAATCCAAATCCAGAAGTGGCACCGGTAATTAAAACGATTGGGCGTTGTTGGGTCATCTTTTATTCCTTA
>JBATHQ010000111.1:0-2576 GCA_049667005.1 Psychromonas sp. | reverse complement strand
CTCATAAACCTGAACTGTCGTTCAATTCGCCTGACCATTTTTTTAACTTGCGCTGCCCAACCACTTTTAAAGCACCAGATTGGAATGCACATCCCTGTGCATGCCAATCTTAGTGGAAACGTCGTGTTTCCACTTGCTAAAGTGTTTGGGCATCACAAGAAAAATGGGAGGGGAGTATTGTAGCCACATTGTTTTGTGAAGCACTCAATGAAAGACTATCCGGTATTATGCTGGAAAACTTAAGTACGAGTACTTAGCACCAGCACTTCAGGCACGTTGCCACACCATGAGCAATAAATAATGAAGTTATCTTGTTAGCGAGCGTTCATACTCATCTCTGCTAAGTATGTTATCACCATTGGTATCTGCAATAGTGAAACGTTGGTCTGCACTCAACCTCATTCCACCAGGGCCGCCAGGACCACCGGGGCCAATAAAAGGAAATGGTGCACAAGCATAAAGAGCGAGGGTTGCAAAAAGGGTTACTGTTACTATTAATAATTTTGAAGTATTCATAAATAATTCCAAATAAAATATTTGTTGTGATTCTAGAATACAATTGTGCAAAAAATATGAAAAAAGTAGAAATATTAAATCTTAGTTGAACATTTCGACTTAGGAGCGATAAAAAGAAAATTCGCTGAGGCTAGAATCAAAGCCTTGCTTTCATCCATTTTCCCGATGCCTGAATAGTTCATCTAATTAGTGGAATTGGTATAATAATTCACCACAGAGCCACCGAGAAGGCAGAGAAATAATAAGTGCCTATCTCTGTGAGTGCGGGATTTCCGCCATCCTAATTTACATATCAACTATTATCAGAATGTTCAACGTTAACAGGAAAAGGCTTGGTCACGCTGCCGGTGTAGATAGATAGATGCGGGAAGGGTATCTCAATGTCTGCTGCGTCAAAAGCCACTTTAATTTGTTCGTACATGGTATTACGCAACTCTAAAAAATTTTCCCGCTTCGTCCAAACAGAAAACTGCAGATCCAGCGAAGAATCTGCAAAACCCTGAAAGATAAATAACGGTTTGGGCTCTTCCAGACAAAGTGGATTATTAGCGGCAACTTGCTCCAACACGCCTTTTACGTGAGCAATATTTTCCTTATAAGCGATACCAATTTTCATATCCAAACGTCTGATAGGAAACTTAGTTAGGGTGGTCACTTCTGACTTTATTAACGATTCATTTGGTAGCCTGACAAATAAATTATCAAAGGTTCTTACCTTCACGGATAACAGATCAATCGATAGCACCTCACCCACCGTATTGCCCACCTTGATCACATCACCAATTGTAAACGACCTTTCCGCCATTAAAAAAAGGCCACTGATAAAGTTAGAAGCGGATGTTTGCGAAGCAAAACCTATCGCTACCGTTAAAACACTTGCAGCCCCCAGTAACACATTTAAATTAAAGCCCATCTCCAACAAGGCAGAGAAAATAAACAGCAAGAATACAAAATAGTAAACAGCCCTTTGAATTAACTTGGAGGTTTGTGCAGCAAAGACCTTGCCGCTAAACTTGACACTATAAAAACTAAACAACTTAGCGATAATGAAGCCGATAATCAGCAATACCAACGCCCGCATTAACTTAAAACTCTGTTCGACATTAAAATAATCAGATAACTGCAGCCAAAGCTCGTTCATCGTTTAAACCCTATTTGAAAATGGCGCTAAAAGCGCGAATAAATTGCCCTTGTACTGCGGTTTGTCGCGGACCACTTAGCAAGATTGTCTTATCCTGCTTATTACCAATCTTTAATTTGGCCAGATTGTTATCATTTTGCCAGGTTAAAGCGACTGACTCGGTGTAAAATTGTCCATTATCGGTCTTAAATATAGATAACATGGGTACTGGAATCGATACGCGCTCAAACGACAACACACTGTCGGTGCAATTATGGATAATCAAAGGCGTGATCGCGCGATGGCGTACTAATGGCAAGGCATTTAAGTCAGTCCTGCCATTGGTTAAACTTGCATAACATAAGTCCCCCTCCATGGTCGAAGGGCCAAACCAGGTATCCGATAAGCGCTGGGTAGCGATCTCCTGAAGTATGGTGGTTTGTGCACAGACCAAGTTTAATGACAACCAAATTGGGGTGGAAACATATAAAGTAACTTTAGATTTAGGGGAAACCTTTATGGGTTTTAAGGGCCTGCAAACGACCGGTCTATCGGCTAAAACCGGTAGTATATTAATTAAAGATGACGCGTTATTGACAAAAAATCTTGCCTCATCTTTATAACTGCATGGCGCAAACTTTCCGACCTCTTTATGAACGCGGCTGCTAAATTCATCTAAATGATCTTCGTACTGAGAATAAACATGCCATTCTTTACCTTTGTTCTCAATAGCAAGCGACAGAAAACCAATATCTAACTTTATTGACTGGCCAACAGGTACATGGGATTCACCCCACCAGCTATCTGAATTGATCATTAATATCCTCTCTTATTCAGCTTTTCTTTCAACCTGCTCTACAGAGATATGTTCAGAGTGCTGCATCCCTTTCAGTAAACGGCCAAAAATATCTGCGCCTGTGATGATCCGCTTAGTACCATT
>JBATHQ010000110.1:0-2851 GCA_049667005.1 Psychromonas sp. | reverse complement strand
ATATTAATCACCCCGCTGCCCGGCGCAACGGCTTTAAAACCTGGCTCTGCAACGCGTCCATTTTTTGGTGTTCAACCCGCTTTAGTTGATAACGAAGGAGGAATTTTACGCGGTGCGGTTGAAGGTAACCTGGTAATGCTCGATAGCTGGCCTGGACAGATGCGTACCCTTTATGGAAACCACGAGCGTTTTGAACAGACCTATTTTTCAACCTTTAAAGGGATGTATTTTAGTGGCGATGGTGCACGCCGTGATGAAGATGGTTATTACTGGATCACCGGACGTGTTGATGATGTACTCAACGTTTCAGGTCACCGTATGGGCACCGCTGAAATCGAAAGTGCCCTGGTATCCCATCCTAAAATAGCCGAGGCTGCTGTTGTTGGTGTACCGCACGCCATTAAAGGTCAGGGAATCTATGCCTATGTCACCTTAAATGAAGGTGAGTTTTCTTCTCCGGAGTTATACGCTGAAGTTAAACAATGGGTACGTAAGGAGATTGGTGCAATCGCAATACCTGATATTATTCATTGGGCTGAAGGGCTGCCGAAAACGCGCTCGGGTAAAATTATGCGCCGTATTTTACGTAAAATAGCGACCGGTGAAAGTGATTCCTTAGGTGATACTTCAACACTTGCCGATCCAAGTGTTGTTGAGCAACTTATTAAAGAGAAACAGGAAATGCGTTAGCCTGCTCACTTTGCCAGTATTTTACAGCGTTCAAACTGGCATATAGATAAAAGAGCAGATAGACTTCCAAAACATCGTTTCTGGGAGTCTTTTTTTATGTCGCAAAAAATAAAAATATTAGTTTTAAACGGGCCAAACCTGAATTTATTAGGACAACGTGAGCCCGAGGTTTACGGTAGTAAAACACTTAATGACATTATTCAGGATTTAATGCAGGAAGCAGCGCAGCACAACGTTGAACTATCGCACCTGCAATCCAATCGTGAATATGAATTGATTGAAAAAATTCATGACTCTTTCAATAAAATAGACTTTATTATCATTAATCCAGCGGCATTCACCCATACCAGCGTCGCGCTTCGTGACGCATTATTAGGTGTTAATATCCCGTTTATAGAAGTACACCTTTCCAACGTACATGCACGTGAAAGTTTCCGCCATCACTCTTATTTGTCAGATATTGCACAGGGTGTTATTTGTGGTTTAGGTGCGAAAGGATACTCTTTTGCTCTGCAGAGTGCGCTGTTTAAACTCAGCGAAAAATAATGATGGTTAAAAAGCCCGGCACTAAGATTAATGTTGGGCTTTTTTAATGGAAAATAATCGACTAACGTCCGGCTTGCGGAAAATCGCCCATCATGATCTGTAAAACAGATTGCATTTTAGCGCTTCTGTCAGCATCCTGGGTATCCGCCAAATCGTCGAATCCCTGCATTGCTGAGCGCCAATATACCTTTTTTAGATCCTTACTAAGCACATTGAGCAACAATGTACCTTTCTTGTAGCGGTGATCATTATTTCCGTTTGCATTCATGCCCGGCAGCAAACCAAAGCGCTTTTCAATCCCCTTACTCGCGCTATCATCTTCCAGGGCAAATAAAAAACCAAGCACAACATCTGCTCGTAGAGGATTGGCCTGATAGACATAACCTTTGCTCGCTAAATATTGAATTATTTCAACACGGATATTATCTCTAACCCGTTTTTGACTTTGACTATCAGTCGCCGATAAAACCTGACTATATTGATCATTCCAAGTAAAACTTGTAAAAGCGGGCAGAACACTAGCCGGATTAGCACTACTCACTACCCTAATGCGCTGCGTTGCAGCTTGTTTTGATGCAGTGTCAGAGGAGTTAGTGCTACAGCCTGTAACACTTAGTAAAGAAACCAATACCCCAACCAGTAAACCTATTTTTTTCATGTTTGCCTCCAGCAAATACTAACCTTCAATGACCAACGAAGCGGCCTTTTGTACAACTTCGATGCCCGAACCTTGAATGTGAGCATTTTCGCTCAAATGACGACGCCAGGCGCGCGCGCCGGGAACACCTTGAAATAATCCTAGCATATGACGGACAATATGATTTAAATATGCGCCATTGCTGAGTTGTTGATCAATATAAGGATACATTTTTTCTAATACATCAAAACGGGACAAGATGGCGGACTGATCGCCAAACAAACGTTGATCAACCGTGCTCAGCAGATAAGGGTTGGCATAAACCTCTCTACCCAGCATCACGCCGTCAAGATATTGCAGGTGTGTTTCACATTCATCCAGCGTTTTGATGCCGCCGTTGATCGCAATGGTCAACTGTGGAAAATCTTTTTTCAGCTGATAAACACGCTCGTAATCAAGTGGCGGGACATCGCGGTTTTGCTTTGGACTTAAACCACTTAACCAGGCTTTTCTTGCATGGACAATAAAAGTATCACAACCTTTGTTCGCAACAGTGCGCACAAAGTCACACAAAAACTCATAGGAATCCAAGTCATCAATACCGATACGTGTTTTCACCGAAACCGGTAACCCGGTGGCATCCTGCATCGCTTTTACCGCATCACCAACCAACTCGGCTTCCGCCATTAAACAAGCGCCAAAGCGTCCGTTCTGAACACGATCAGAGGGACAACCAACATTCAAATTAATTTCATCATAACCGCGCTCTTTACCCGCCAATGCAGCCTTGGCAAGATCGACCGCAGCAAAACCACCAAGCTGTAAACAAACAGGATGCTCGGCATCATCTTTTTGCAGATAGTCGCCTTTCCCGTACAAAATCGCCCCGGTAGTGACCATCTCACTGTATAACAGGGTATTTTTACTCATCACCCGATGGAAATAACGGCAATGACGATCCGTCCAATCGAGCATCGG
>JBATHQ010000109.1:0-3587 GCA_049667005.1 Psychromonas sp. | reverse complement strand
GTTTGAGGAACTGCACATTATTATCTTCTGTTTCAATTTTCATGATTGATTCTGGCGTTCGCACATGAGGCAGTGCCGTATAAACCGCTGCAACTTGTGCCATCCGTTTTCTATCTTTTTTCTCCCCCGCGCTTAGCCGACTATTCAGTTTTTTGGATTTTAGAGCCGCTTTTTTGGTATATTCTCTGAGACCTTCTGGTCGCATTACAATGCCTTTGCCATCGAATGTTAATACCAATAAATTATCTGTTTGCTCTGTGTTCAAGTAACGATTTTGTAGATAATATTTATCAAAATCCTGCGCGACATCTTGCGCTAATTGAAGGCTTTGCCGCTTTTGTATATAACCCCCTGTCGTCTGATTAATCGATTCGACAGTCTCATCATAGGACGATTTTCTTGCTTCAATCGCAACGCGATGGCGTATACCATCAGAGTATTGATCTGAAGGTAAATTTAGCTGAGTATCTAATGGGAAAACACTTTTCTGTGAACGTTGACTGTAACTTTTTCGTTTTACGATAACATCACCAAAGAGTGTCGTTAGTTTTCGTGTGGTGGCGTGTTTGGTGTGGGAGAGGTGTATTCCTTCCGCGTTATAAACGTTAGAAAGTGTTTTTTCACTTGCTGCTTTGAGATCGAGATAACCTTGAAATAAGCAGCGTAAAACTTCAAATCCTTCTTTCTGAATATACTGCTCAATATCGCCATGCTCATTATCACGACAATTATCAGATTGTAACTGGTCAATCATGCGCTCAAGTTGTTTATTCGCATCAGAAAAGAATGAAAAATCAGGAGTATTCAAGTAAGCTAGATTCATAGAAGGCCTTTTGGTGCTCTTTGTGCTGTGTGGTAACTACATAACTAGCACAAAAAGGCTCTTCTTTCTCCTAAAAAACTCGATAACCCACTGAAATAAAATAGATATTCCGTCGATTCAAAAGATCTACACCGGTTACCTTTGTACAACCACTGTAAATCAGTAATTTCACTTTGCTATAGTAGGCATCGGCAGCAAGGTAGTTGAGATTAAGTTTACGCAGGTTCGTAGCGACGTTGATAACATGCTGTGCATATTGCTCAACGCGAGTCGCGCCTTCAATATCGATGTTTTGACGAGAAACGAGCGCATAGGCGGTATTTGACTTTAGGTCGATAATGCAGATCGTGGAGTTTTCCAAGCCTTGCTGTGCTTCCTCTGCGCTGCCGTTGTAATACCAGCCTAACCCTTCTGTTCGACGACCCGATTTGTTGATAAAGCTAGCATCAATTGCTGCAATTTGTTCTTCCTGCTCAGGAAAGGTCAGTGCAAGTAATTTTCTGTTAAATTCGGCATAATCAAAAGCGCGATTAGACCAGCGTCAAAAATCGTTTTTCATTCATCTCGCTGTAACGTTCCATATTTTTAAAAGATGCCTTGAAAAACGACCAGCACTGCAAACAAAGACCGCATGAAGGTTCTCAGATGCTTTTTAACATTGGACATTGAGGCTAAAATTGTTTCTACTATTGTTTTCATGGGTAAGCTGCTGTGTTTATTTGATGTCAGAAACCTTATTTTCGTAATTCCTGCCCATGGAGCCTATGTTATCCCCCCTAGAACTGTCCAGGGTATTGATTTAAGTTAAGAAATTTTATGGATTCAGGAGACATGATGTCGACACTCGGAGCTTTTTTGCTAAATATTGGATTATTTTCCCTTTTCCCGTTGTATTTTGCCACAATCAATTCTCGCTTACGAACGGCTGCATTCTATAGCTATATCAGCGTTGTCCTTCTGGTTGGTGGTATTGCTGGAGCTCTCTATTCATTTCCCTTTTCTGATAGTCTCCATATTTCGGGCGGAAATCTTGCCTATGGTGCTTTTATGATGAGTACGGTCATGCTGATTATTGTTGAGCGTGATGTCAGTACATTCCGTAATATGATTTGTCTGGTGGTGATGGTGGATTTTTTCGCATTTATTGGCTTTAATTTCTTGGCATGGTTACTTAAATCAGACCTCATATTAAACCCACTTGGTATCCCCCCTGATATTTTTAATGTGTCACTATGGGGGCTTGTACTTGGTGGGGTTCTGATCCTGTGTGAAATTTTATTGCTTATGTTTATCTTCTTGCAGGTGCGCAAGTGGCTATCTAATCTTGCTGCAATTGCTCTCTTTTATACGTTGGCATTTATTGTAATTGTCTGTGCGGATGGTGTGCTCTTTCCTCTGCTTGCATTCGGACTCAGTCCTGATCTTGTTGCCATTATGTATGGCAATGTTTCGGGGAAGCTCATTATGGCCATCTGCTACAGTCTACCAATGCTACTTTTTTACTTAATTTTTCGAAGAAATTTTTCCCTGTTTCTTGATACGCCGTTAACGATGAGGGAGTTAATTAGTTCGCCTCGTAAGAAATTGTTAGAAACTTTATATCTCTATGAAGTTCGAGATCAACAGTTGCAACGTGATAAGCAAGAGCTTACAAAAATTTCGGAGCGCGATGAACTTACTGCTCTCGCGAACAGGCGTAAATTTGACCAAATGTTTGAGCTTGAATGGTCGCTGTGTCAACGAAAAGGGCTACCCCTAACGCTGGTGATTGGCGATATTGACTTTTTTAAGCAGTATAATGACACATACGGTCATCAACAGGGTGATGTTTGTCTCAAAAAAGTTGCTGCGTTATGGGGCGATATCTTCAAAAGACCGTCAGATATTAGCGCACGAATTGGTGGTGAAGAGTTTGCTATTATTTTACCGAATACATCGTTAGAGCAAGTGTTGCCAAAGATTCAACAATTTCAATCGGTATTGCACGACAGAGCGATTCTCCACAGTGCATCATCTGTCGCTTCATACGTTACTATGAGCATCGGTGTAGCAGAATGTACTCCCCAAAAAAACGCCTTATCTAAAGATTTGTTTATCGCAGCAGATCGACGCATGTATGAAGCCAAACAAGGAGGACGGAATCAGGTTGTTATTGATGTAAGGAATGAAAATAATCGGACACCCATTTTTCTGGATTAACTCATTGTTCAGTCCTTCCAACACCAATAAGGAGCCCAAAATGAATTCCTTTCTCACAAACGACAACGTCAAGATCAATTATTCTGTTCAGGGCAAAGGCAAACCTATTCTGTTTGTTCCCGGTTGATCGTGTAGTTACCATTTTTTTGACAAGAACATACCGATACTCGCAGAGAAGCATAGGATGATTGGTATTAAAATTAGTACAAACATTAAAAGATTACCCGCTTGCCTCGGAAACCGCTATTTGGGATCTTTACCCAAGTTCTCGGCAAGTTGCACCAAAAATCCGTGCCTTTATTGATTACTGAATAGATTATTTTAGTGAAACACCTTATTGGGAGCAGTAGTAAAAATTCGCGTTTACCATTGCTCTAGCGAAAGTCAGCCAAAATAGTATTAATTGTTTCAATTACTTGTTTGGCCATACTTAATTCTTCATCAATGGCTAAATCAGCTGAGAACCGTCCAATATCGTTATCAAAATACTCACCATTATGCGTCAACATTTTTTCATCAAGCGCGATTGAGCATAATATTTTGGCGCCAATACGAATGTCATTTC
>JBATHQ010000108.1:0-5574 GCA_049667005.1 Psychromonas sp. | reverse complement strand
GCTAAAGAGATGCGTGGGCGTATTGCCGATATTTGCCCGCATCATATCGGCGGCATGTGGATCGGCACTTTCCATGGCATTGCCCATCGTTTATTACGCCTGCATTACCAGGACGCAAACCTGCCTGAACAGTTTCAAATAATTGATAGCGATGATCAGCAGAAGATGATCAAACGTATTATCAAAACCCTTAATTTAGATGAAAAATATTACCCGGCCAAAGAGCTGCAATGGTACATCAACGATAAAAAAGATGACGGTCTGCGGGCAAAGCATATTCAGGTGGGTTACAGCCTGCAGGAAAAACAACGTCTGCAGGTCTATCAAGCCTACGAGGAAGCCTGTCAACTTGCCGGACTGGTTGATTTTGCAGAATTATTATTACGTGCTCACGAGTTGTTATTAAATAATCCGGCGCTGTTATTACATTATCAGCAGCGCTTTCGTCATGTCTTAGTTGATGAGTTTCAAGATACCAATAAACTGCAGTATGCCTGGTTAAATCTGCTTACCGATAATAACAACTATCTGACCATTGTCGGCGATGATGATCAGTCAATTTACGGCTGGCGCGGTGCTGATATTGAAAATATTCAGCGCTTTTTAAGAGAAAAAAGCAATCCGGTCACTGTCCGTTTAGAGCAAAACTATCGCTCCACGGGACATATACTGAATGCCTCTAACCATCTGATTAAAAATAACAAGGATAGGTTGGGTAAAGAGTTGTGGACCAGCGGTGATGATGGCCAGGCGATCGCGATTTACAGCGCATTTAATGACTATGACGAAACGCGTTATGTCACCTCGCAGCTGCAGGCCTGGAAAAACAGCGGTAAAAAACTTGCCGAGTGTGCCATCTTATATCGCAGCAATGCGCAATCGCGCCTCTTTGAAGAGCAGTTAATGGCGCAGCAGATCCCTTATCATATCTACGGTGGTCAACGCTTCTTTGATCGTTTAGAGATAAAAGACAGTGTTGCCTACCTGCGTTTAATGAACAATCATCAGGATGATGCCGCATTTGAACGTATTATCAATAAACCCAAACGTAAAATCGGCAATACCACGCTGGATAAAATTCGCCTTTGTGCCCGCGAGCAGGGTTATACCATGTGGCAGGCAAGCCAGTTTTTAATCGAACAAAAACAGTTAAGCGCGGGTGCAAAAAACTCTCTGCTCGGATTTATTGAGCTAATCAACCGTTTTAGCAGTGAAACATCTGAACTCCCTCTTTTTCAAATAGTCGATCATATTAATACTCATTCCGGCTTACAGGCGATGTTTGAAAATGAAAAAGGTGAAAAATCCCGTAGCCGTATCGAAAACTTACAAGAGCTGGTTTCGGCAACAAAATCCTTTGTTATCCCAGAAGAGGAGCAGGATATGGATGAGCTCACGGCATTTCTTGCGTATGCGGCATTGGAGTCGGGAGACAATCAGGCTGATGAGTTTGAAGATGCAGTGCAGTTAATGACCATGCATGCAGCTAAAGGGTTAGAGTTCCCGCAGGTGTTTATGGTTGGCGTTGAAGAGGGGATGTTCCCCGGGCAGCAATCTGCTGAAGACGAAGTACGTTTAGCCGAAGAACGCCGTCTTTGCTATGTTGGTATGACAAGGGCGATGCAGAAATTGACCATTTGTCACGCGGAAAGCCGCCGTTTATACGGGCAGGAAAAATTTCATTCGCCGTCGCGTTTTATCAATGAACTGCCAGAACAGGATATCGAGTATATTCGTCTTAAAACGCAGGTGCGAAGAATGCAGCAACCCACAGTTACCGCGCCGACATTTAAACGGGAAAGCCAGGATATTTTAGGGTTTTCGCTTGGACAGCAAGTTAAACACCCTAAGTTTGGCGAAGGTACAGTCACAGCACAAGAAGGTAGTGGCGAAAACAGCCGCTTACAAGTGCATTTTATGGGTGTCGGAAGCAAATGGTTAATGACCGCTTACGCGCGGTTAGAAGCAGTATAAGTCTTTGATATTATTTAATAACATAAAAAACAGAGAATAAATGACATAAAAAACACTAAAATAGACCTTTTTTTGTTATGGGAATATAGAAACTTAACTAAACTTTAATATATCTTTTGCAGCGATGCTGGAAAAATCAATCGCTTAGAGCCGATGAAAATTTCAGCATTAACAATGGTCTAAATTGATCATTTAGGGGTATTAATTATGCGTTTCAAACCCATTAAAGACTTTCTATCTTATCTCGAGGAGTGTCATAAGGCACTTGCTGATCTCTATCACCGGCTTAGCCTTGACGCAACGGATGATAAAGTAAAATTATTCCTCGATTTTGTAAGAAACAAAGAACAAATATCCTACCTGAAGATTCAAGAATACACTAAAATTGCCCCCTCAAGCTTATTAGACACGTGGTTAGATAACATGTTTGATCAAAGCTTTCCTAAGAAATGTGAGCTGATGCAGTCAAAAGATGAGCTTTCGATTGATGACGTTGTCGCTTTAGCAATGAAATTTGACATACAACTTATAGAAATAATGCAGACCGCTGCTTTCAATTCAACGACGATAGAAGCTGAAATAGCGCTTGAAAATCTTACCAATCAAGAGGAGGAAACATTACATAATATAATGATGGCAAGTCATGAGTTCGAATATATATAGCAGTTTGAAAAATGAAAAATAAAATTCCGTTTTTATCGCAGCTAAGTACTCATCTAAAAGTTATACGGTATTTTGAGGGGGACTGGTTTAAAATGTTTCTGGCTTCACTCGAGCAAAGCCAGAATTTTTCCTCTCTCAAGCTCTGCGTGGGAATACTTCTGCCTAGCCGTTCTAGTTTTTCGCAAGCTTTCGCTTTAAGCGTTTGCTTTAACTTTTGTCGCTGATAGTTTCGCCCTGACGGCGACCCTACTTTTTCTAAATGCCGAAAAAAAGTAGGCAAAAAGCGTCACCTCTGGCCATTTTTTTTATCTTGCGCTGCCCAAGCACTTTTAAAGCACCAGCTTGGAATGCACATCCCTGTGCATGCCAAGCTTAGTGGAAACGTCGTGTTTCCGCTTGCTAAAGTGTATGTGCATCACAAGAAAAATGGGAGGGGAATATTGTAGCCACATTGTTTTGCGAAGCACTCAATGAAAGACTATCGGGTATTATTCCGGGAAACTTATGTCCGATTACTTAGCTATGTTATTTATTTTACAATAAAAACAAATAGTTAATGAAATTAACATCTTGCTTTCATGCATTTTTTCTACGCCTAAATAGATCATCTAATTATCGGAATTGCTATTATTTACCCGTCAGGCTGTGATCCCAACCTTTCCAGACAGACTCATAACCTATTGATTTAATTATTTTAGACATCTCTGCGGGGCTTCTTTGATCGGATATTTCAAACTGCTCCAGGGCTTTTGCCGATGTTTCCGCATAACCGCCGGGTTGCGTACTGGATCCTGCACTTAGTGAGGTAATACCTAAAGGTAAAACATGATCACGAAAATGCTCCGATTCCCGGGTTGAAAGTGATAATTCCACCTCGGGATTAAATAAGCGATAGGCGCAAATCAACTGCACCAATTGTTTATCATCCATTACCGACTTTATCTCCATGCCACCCGCACAGGGGCGCAGCCGTGGAAATGATATCGTATAATGGCTCTGCCAGTATTTTTTTTCTAAATAATTCAGATGAGCCGCTACATAAAAACAATCCGTGCGCCACTCTTCAAGACCGATCAAACAGCCCAGCCCCATTTTAAGGATGCCCGCTTTGCCGAGTCTATCATGAGTATCTAAGCGATACTTAAAATCTGATTTTTTTCCTTTCAAATGATGCTGCGCATAGGTGAGCGGATTATACGTTTCCTGATACACTAAGACTGCGTCCACACCATACTCGATCAACTCCTCATATTCGTGCTGATCCAGCGGCTGCACTTCAATAGAGATATGCGCAAAATGTTTTTTAATAATGGGTAATGCCTGCTTAAAATAGGCGACACCGACCTTACGCTCAGATTCCCCGGTCACTAATAAAATATGCGCAAAACCCATCTTTTTAATCGCTAAACACTCCTCTTCAATCTGCTGCATATCCAGGGTGGTACGACGAATCGCATTGTGCATTGAAAATCCGCAATAGGTGCAGATATTACTGCACATATTGGACAGATAGAGGGGAATATAAAACTGCATGGTTTTGCCAAAACGCTGCAGGGTCAACTGTTGTGATTTTTGCGCCATCTGCTCTAAAAAAGGCTCGGCTGCGGGCGAGATTAACGCTTTAAAATCCTCTAAATCTAATCTCGATTTTGCTAACGCACGCTGCACGTCATGGGCGTTTTTGCTGTAGATAGAAAGGCGTACATCATCCCATTGATAATTTTTTATCTGTTCGCTGAAACTCATCGTTTCTCTACCCCGCCTGTAAAAATGCAGTCAACGGACTCGATGCAATGGCATGATTGACCTGCCCTGCCAGACCGGAAAGATAGGCCTGCCGCCCCGCCTGCACGGCTTTAGCAAAAGCTTCGCTCATCGCCACCGGATCGCCGGCAACCGCCATAGCAGTATTCACTAACACGGCTGCAGCGCCCATCTCCATCGCCAGGGCGGCATGTGAAGGGCTGCCAATACCTGCATCAACAATCACGGGAATATTTGCCTGCTCAATAATTATCTCTAAAAAATCAATGGTTTTAAGACCTTTATTAGAACCAATTGGCGCACCTAACGGCATCACCGCTGCACAACCGGCCGCTTCTAAATGTTTACATAAAACCGGATCGGCATGCACATAAGGGAGCACCACAAACCCCTCTTTGACTAAGGCTTCGGCAGCTTTTAATGTTTCAATGGGATCCGGCAGCAGATACTTAGGATCGGGATGAATCTCCAGTTTGATCCAGTTAGTCTGCAGCGCTTCCCGGGCTAACTGCGCAGCGAATATCGCCTCTTTGGCATTGCGCGCGCCTGAGGTATTAGGCAATAAATTCATGCCCTGTTTAATTAACGGCGCAAGAATATCATCATCTTTGTGCTGCATATCCACACGCTTTAAGGCCATGGTCACTAATTCTGACTGCGATGCTTTCAGTGCCGCCACCATGGTTTGTCGATCATTAAATTTACCGGTGCCGGTAAACAGCCTTGAAGTGAAAGTTTTATCCGCAATCACTAATTGATCATTACTGAGCATTTTATTAAATAACATCTGTTACTAGCCTCCTGCTATGGCTTGAAAAAGCGCAATCTGGTCACCTTCATTAAGCAGGCATTCAGCCCACAATGAACGGCTGATAATGTTTTGGTTGACTGCAACTGCACAGCCAGTTAAAGGACTTTGTAACTGTTGCAACAGTTGTTCAACATTACATAACGCGGCAACAGTGATTGACTGATCATTTACAAATATATTCATTTAATTTGTCCACATACCCGGCATTGGGGATCTTTATTAATCGCAAAGGTTTGCCACTCCAGGGTTTTAGCATCAAAAAGTTTTAATTTATTATTAATGCCGGAAGGCAATCCGGTGAGGAACTTAATCGCCTCCAGCGCCTGCAGCGTGCCAATCGTGCCGACCACCGGACCAAGTAC